>JAPLVQ010000132.1:0-917 GCA_026397035.1 Candidatus Iainarchaeum sp. | reverse complement strand
TATAATAATATAAGTAATGCAAATCTACTTTTTTAAAATCTATTTTTAGATAAAATGTTGTGTCTGAAGGAAAACAAGGAGTTGTGAATAAGTGCACTTGCCCAGCACTCCCTTTTCTGCCAATAATCAATGTTGGGTAATTAATCAAAGGGTCATTGGTCCATGCATAAACCCCACTTGATCCCACCAAAGGGATTTCCCCAGTTTTTGCTGGGTTACTTTTACCATAAAGCACTTCAGCAATTTTTTTTAATTCCTGTTTACTCCAATCCTTTGGTAGGTCGAATTCTTGCATTTTTTGAGTCTCAAGAGAGGGCGCGGATTTCATTATAAATCAAACCCAAATTGTTCAAAAACACGTTTTAACTTTTCATCAGATCTTTTTTGCTCTTCTTTGGATTCCTTAAACAAAACTACTGCTTCCTCTAATGGAAGAGTTGTGTCCTCAATGTTTGATGAGATGTATCTTGATGGACTTATATTGTAGTCATTTTTTACAAGTTCTTCTTTTTTTACTATTTTACTAAGTTCTTTTTCTTCTTTAAAGTTTAAGTATGTTTCAGAAATAAGCTTTATTGCAATCTCTGTTAAGAAGTTTTTTGGACGTCCTTTTTCAAATAATTTTGAGGCATTGATAAGCAAAATTTTGTCTTTGTATTTCTTTTTTTTATTAATGATTAATATAATTCCTGCTGATGTCGTATTATAAAAAAGATTCTCAGGCATCAATAAAACTGCTTCGATTAAATCCTTCTCAACAAAGTTCTTTCTAATATCTCTTTCTCGACTTGAGCCATCATTTCCACTTCCTCTTGAAACTGACCCGGTATCTAAAACTATTGCCATTCGCCCAGCATTGTTAAGTGATGTGAACATGTGTTGTACCCAACCCCAGTCAGCAGAGCTGTTTGGTGGAG
>JAPLVQ010000093.1 GCA_026397035.1 Candidatus Iainarchaeum sp. | reverse complement strand
TTTTCAGGGGAGTCTGGGGAAAGGATTATATTTTATGAGAGGGTATTTATTTCATGGCGCGTTTTCTAATTATCACAAAGTATCATCCTACTGAAACAGTTTCGTTTTCTGTTGCTTGGAGGCTTGTTGAGTACTTAAAAAAGCGCGGTCATGAAGTTGAACTTAAGTCAATGCCTTTTAAGGTTCCACGCTTGATGTTGTTTTGAATTCAAAAGGGGAAATTAATGATAGTATTGCTGAAGGGAGTGATGAACGCAGACATTTTGAGCGTTGCGCATTAATTTCGCGTTCTAAGGCTGATTTTTTTATTGATCTTCATGGTACTTATAGTACTTCTAATTATTGGGTGAATCCTCATAATCCAAAGAATCCTTATGATTTTTCTATTCTCCCTCGTCTTCCTATAATAAATTGTCTTGGGCGTGAAGCGAATGGTTTTGCTGTTGAAGTAAGGGGTGCGATGGTAAAGATGCCTAAAAGATATTCCGCTGTAATTAGTAATGTCAAGACTAAATCACTTTCTCTTAAACCTGATTATTATAAGCGTGTTATGAGTTTGTCCAAAACAAAAAAGTTGGGTATTGATTTCGATTTAATTGCCCAAAAAGCTGCGGAAGTTTTTGATAAAGTCGCTCGTGGTGGTGGAGTTGGTGGTCAAAGGAAAATTAGTTCATTTATGTTTCATGCGCCTAAATTGTCTAATAAAGAAAAATTTGGTTTTAGAGTGCGAAAACAGCCAAGGCATAGTTTTCGCCATTAAGCACCCGCTAAAAACGCAATTACTAGCACTATTATCATTAGCGCAGTTTGCGGGGGTAGTGCGGGCATTGCTCTTTTCCATTTTGATACGGAATATATGCTTAATAATAATCCAATAAAGCTCGCAACTAGGCATAATCCTGCAACAAGAGAATTCATCTTGAATGGTCCGTTCACTAGTATGCTTGATGCTACCATTAAGGGAATTACTAAATCCCCATTTCCTAGCTCGAATTTGTGTTTTTTAGTGGGGAAAGCAATGGTGAAAGCAAAATTGTTTTTCACTACTTCTTTTCCTATTGTTACCATGTGTTTAGTGTAAAACACCGCAATTATATCATAAATCGCGAGTGCGGTAATGAATGCTATTATTGGAACAAATCCTAAAGAGATTCCAATGAATGCTCCTGCGCCTGTGATTGCAATTATGCTTACAGCGTTTCTTATTAGTTGATTTTTTCGCAGTCCGTATCTTAGTATTAGAACAATTGCCGTAATCAGGATTACGAGTGTATCTTGAGTTGGAAAGAATGCGCTAAAAACGATTGTGGTTGTAGAGAATACTGCGAGTCCTTCTACTAACCATAAAAGATTTTTTGTGCGGCGGAATTTTAGAACTATTAATAGAACTATTGTCATTATAAGTATCATTCCAAATAAGTAAGCCGCATTCGCAATATCATTGATGTTTTCAGTAAACGGCGCTTGTTGTAATCCTAAATCAAATAATGTTTTTGCGATAAATAGTCCGGCGGCTTGGGTGATTAGAAAAACTACTGTGAGTAGCAATATCACCTGCGGGCTTAGCCAGTTTTCTTTTTGTTTTAGATTTTTTTCCGTGGGTTTTCCTTGTTTAATTATTTTTTGGTTCTCTGTCGTTTTGCTTTCAGCCTTCTTGCTCTCGGCTTCCCTGTTTGCAGTTTTTTTGCTTTTGTTTTTTCTGGTCTTGGGTTTCTTTTCTTTCATTCTTATCACATTATTCCCGCTTGTTTGTTCTTATAAATAATTGGTGGAAGCGGTTGAGTTTGATTAATAGCAAGCGACATTAATTTGGAAACAATTTATTGCATATAATGCTTACTGTCGCTTGCTAGTCGCAAAAGACAACTTTGTTTGTTTCCATATTTTTGTCTTTTGCTATAAGTTACTTAAAGTTTTGAGTTTTGCAATTTTTTAGTTGATGTTTTTGTTTACTCCGCTCTTTTTTGTACGGGTTTAACGAAGTGGTTTCTTGGTGTATAGATGTCGCCTTTTTTCTTTAGCTCTTCT
>JAPLVQ010000167.1 GCA_026397035.1 Candidatus Iainarchaeum sp. | reverse complement strand
TTGCACCTACAACTGTAGTTGCTGTTCCTCCTACCATTCTAAATGAAGGGACTGAATTATGTAAAAGCATCCCGCCCCAGCCAAAATATCTTTTCAAATCAAGATATTCATTTAAACTAGAATTCGTAAAGTTCACAAAATTAATATCTGTTGATGCGTATTTGTTGCATACAAATAATCTTCCATTTGTGTCTCTGTAAGCTACATTCCATTTTGAAGAACTAAATCCCAAAGGAGCAATGCTTAATATATCAACATCCGCTAACTTCCATGTATTAACATCACCGCATCCAACCTGAACAGCAGTTAATGGAATATTAACTGCCTGCGGGTATGTTTCATAAATATCTCCTTTTACTTGTTTTAGAGGAACCGGTTTTGGTGTCGGATTAGCTATTGAAAAGTGCAATGTGTCTAAATTAGTTTCTTCTGTTCCAATTGGTGCCGCAGTGATTCTTGCATTAGGAATTTGTGATAGTATAGTATCTTGGCTTTCTATTGGAAGTGAATAAAATGGTTTTGTTGGGTCGCAAAGATCCCCGCATGTTCGTACTCTGTTTTGACTGGGGTAATTAAGGTATCTGTTCGCAATATTACCATCTATTTGAGCGCCTATTGTGTCAAAAAGGAAATTATAATCAACAGCCCCTGCTAAGGCAGAACATCCATAATACGGATTAAATTTCAGACCGCTAGTTCCGTTTAAATAACCCTGCAGACTTTGACCTGTTGTATTTGGCGTTGCCAAATAAGCCATCACGAGCTGGTTTTTGCAATTAGCTGTTCCTCCAAAGTCTTTTACCGCAACTCCAAATGATTGTGATACCAAGTAACCATAAGTTATTCCTTCAAGCGCATTAGTATCTATGTTAAAATCCAAATCAAGCAGCTGAGGAACTCCCCCTTTAGAATACACTATTCCTAGTCCACTCTTGTCTATTTCCATTTGAGGGTAATACACATCAAGTCTTCCCGCTAATGTTTTGTTCGTAACATAAGCGGGGACGTTCTCTGCATTACTAAAATCAAACACAGCATTGCTTAACTCAAACGGTGCGGCATTAACATTAGAATCTGTTACGACTATATCCAAAAACCCTATTTGATCCCAAGTAGTTGAACCGGTTTTTTCAAGTACTTGCAATGGATACGCTCCCAAAGTTCCGTTTCTCTCATCAATTACTTCTTTAACATCAAAGGATATGTGCGCTGTTTCCCCTTTTTTTACATCAACACTATTCTCAGGAGGAGTAAAATCTGAGTTAACTTTAATTGTCCTTTGAGTATTGCAGGTTGAATTAATATCAATTTCTCCTGTTTCTGAATAATCAATATTCAATATCGGATTTGTCAGACTTTTAATATCAGTCCCATCAGGCAATTGTATTTTCAAGCAGGAAGGAGAATCTGGTTCAGGATCAAACGGGTTTGTCACTTCAATTACCAGCACTGCTGGAGTTGAACTTTCTTCGTCCCATGCTTTGAAAGTTATTTTATCCCCAACTTTATAAGCGCTTGCGTCAAACGTCCATAATTCTATTCCATTAGAATCAGTTTTGTGCCCTGAAAGAATTATTCCTGTTTTGTCACTAACTTCCCAGTATGCACTTATTGGAGTTATTAATCCTCCAAGAATAGTTGGTTGTAAGAATGTTTTTACTGTCATAAAAGGATAATTTACTTTTTCATTTATTGTATTTATTTTTCCGGCTAAATTTATTTCTATCCCGACTTCTCCCCTATTCTTCACACTAAATCTCAATTTTGCAGCATCTCCCCCATTAAGGCTTGCAAACGGATTTGGGTTCGCGCCGTTCTGACTTATCGTTCTATACACTGGAATTTCCGCTGAAGAAGATGCTTTTTTCGGGTAGAGCACTGCTTCAAGATCTGATGTTACTTTACTAAAAGGAGACAAAGCAGTTATTTTTGATACTGAATATACTTCATGAGCAAGATTGTCCTTGAATGCAAGAGCTTGTCTGTTTATTAACAAACTTGATGTTTTCAATTCAAGATTCACATCTCCATAATTATTATCTGAAATATTTTCTGCGCCTAGTTTTATTCTATAATTATCTCCAACAATGAGTTTATTTATCGAACTTGTTATTGCGCCCCATGCTTGTGTACCTATTTTTAATTGTGGAGAAAAAAGTATAGCTGGGCAGTCCTCAAAACAGTAAACATTATTTATGTTAAAGTCTTTTTTGTATGCTGCACTTTCTTTGTCAGCGAATCTTGCCTGCCAGTAAAGGCTTTGCTGTGATTGCTCAGAATTATTATCAATGCTTATTATAAAAAACAAAGGAATTGTTTTTGGCGAGGTTTGTGTTTGAGCGAGTATATTCAACTGTATTGCGTCATGATCCACGACATTTTTATCTATTACAAACTGCTGCTTTGTATTAGTTAGTATTGTTGCTGTTCCAAAAATTGATTTCGCGCCTTCTAAAAGCATTCCTTTTGAACCAATCAATGTTTGCCCCGAAACGTAAGCATTTACAATTATATTTCCATCCCCGATGGAATTCAATACTAAATCATAAAGGAAATAATAAGTATGCCCGGCTTCAAGCGCTTGCGTCGGACTTACAGTCTCAACAGAGTTTATTGGATTTGTTGTAAGTATTTTTCTTAAAATTAATTGTACCGGATTCGCATTTGGGATAGTATCACTGTTTCGCAAAATTACCCTCTTTTCTTGTGCTCCTCTTTTAATTGTATAAACAAAACTCTCTGAAGGAAAATAATCCGCCCCAATAGTTTCTATTTTTACTTGCGACCCGCTTCTCAGCTGCACAGTATCTGCATATGTGCTTGGTGTTGTCGAAACCTTGATTACATTAAAATCATCCCCGACTTTTTGAAGTATTTTATAACTACTTGATACGACATCATTCCCCAAATAAAATCTGAATCTTACTGTTCCTGTCCCAGTAACTAAAGTTATTTGTATTTCAGTATCTGAGGCCCCAACATAAGCCCAATTGCTTCCATCATCAAGATCATTTATTGCTGTAACCAGATAATTCCCGTCAGGCAGCCCGCGGTATATTGCGTTCCCGTTTGAATCAGTAGTGACTGTGTCAAAAAAATCTTCTGGATACCCACTAAGAATAACTCTTGTTACACATGGCAGACTTGTCGTGCTTGCTACTCCGCTGCCCACATCATCAATCACATGTACTGTAAGTACCGGCGAACCAAGGTATAATTGCACTATCTGAGGCTGTTCTTCTTCTTTTAGCAGAACAATGCTTGAATATATTTGTGTCTTATAACCAGTAGATTTTATTACTGCAAAATAAGTTCTGCCATTAGTGTCTTGTATTGGAACCGGCCCTATTAACCCATTGCTGTCAGTAGTTGCTGTAACAAAAAGATTTACATCCCCGCTTTTTCTATAAAATATTCTTGCTTCACCAACAAGAATATTTGCATCCCTTCCTTTAAGTCTGAGTTTAATAAATCTTTCAGGGTTAGCGGGAGTTAGTTCGGTAAAATAAATTGTTTTTTCAATCGTACTATTTGCTTCTATTGAAAATGAACCTGTTTTTGTATAACCCTTCAAAAAAGCGCTGTAAGTATAATTTCCTTCATCAAGTTCTCGTTCAACATTTCCGCTCGAAGTAGTTGTTATTGTTTGTACTCTTCCAAGATGATCAGTAATAGTAATTATTGCTCCGCCTTGAGGTCCAAGAGGGCTGTCAGCAGTAAAAATTACTGTCCCTTTAATCACCGCAACTTCAAGCTGGATTGTTTTTTCTACATCGTCATTTCCAAGAACTCTTGTTTTATCAGTATACCCTTGGGCTGTTGCATTAAGATTCGCTGAATCACAATTCTCGTTAATTTCAAATTCAAATCCTCCGCTTGGCTGGTACTCAGAACCGCTCGCGGAATTTATTTGCCTTGTAGTGGACGATGCGTTTTTCACGCACACAAATTCAAGTTTCGCTTGCGTTATTTCGGTCCCTTCAGCATCAATTATTCTCACAGAAACAGTTCTTTTGGATGGAACGGGTTCAGTAATAGACAAATTAATCGTTTTTTCTTTATCTGTTGGAAGTATAAGCAGGGCAGATTTAGAGTCATACCCACTTTTGCTCACGGAAATATTTACCGAACTTGCACAAGCCTTGAATGACCCTTTTCCAGAGGCGTTTGTTATCAGTGAATTACTTTTTATTTCCCCATTACAATTTTGATCATATTCTACAAGTGCTTCGCTTAATGCGCCGCCAGTATTACTTAAAACAGTTATTGTGACAGTTTGTTCTACAATCCCTCCTCCTCCACCAGTCCACGGGATCTGTGGAAATCCATTTCCTAAAAAATAATATCCTCCTACAACAACAAGCAATAATACCAATAATAAAAAGAGCAAAAAGCTTGGAATTACCGAATCTATTTTATCCGTAAGCCCGTAAATAGGAATCGCTTTATTTACCACGTCAAGAAAGTCGTACCATCTTTTCTCGAGCCACGAATAAATACCCAAATTAATCACGCTAAAAGGAATCTTTTCTTTAAATAGACTCTTTTCAGATTTAATAAACCTTACTATCGCGGGTCAAAAATCCTTTTTTTATTAACTAGAGAAAAATCCGTTTTGATTTTTAAAAAAAGGTTTACTTTGAAAAAAACTTATTTTTTTGATATAAAATATACTCCAGCGGCTATTAAAACAAAGGCTATTAATGTACTTAACCGTTGATTCATATCAAAAACTGTGTATTTTACCATATCAAGTCCGACAAGGAGAAAAAAAGTCGCTACTATTATTATTACTATA
>JAPLVQ010000016.1 GCA_026397035.1 Candidatus Iainarchaeum sp. | reverse complement strand
TCTGTCTTCTCGAAAATACTTATAGAAATAGTTACTTTAAGGGGAACATCTGGCTGCTCCCCTTAACAACCCCTTACCACTGCGCTGTGATTCATCTCCGTGCTAAAGCACGGTAAGGGTTCTCTCGCCCAAGACTCTAAAGCCGCTGAAAAAAACACTACATAAACAAACTTTGAAAAAACTGTTTTTTAAAAAAAGGCATAGAAAAGGAATATTGCTTTTCATGGTTTCTCAAAGAATCATGTGCGCTAAATAAAAGATTATTTTTGCAGGACCTATCTGAAAAGAAACACGCATCGCTGAGTCATTCTTGAGTTCAATTGTAATCGACTTTTCTCCGTCCGCCTGACGAACAATATTCTGCAAAAAGTTAAGCGAAAACTTTGCGTTAATCTCGCTTTTGGACGAAATGTGTGCGGCTTTAGTGGCCTCGGACTCCATCATCCCCTGCGCGCCCCTGGCTTCAACAAAAAACTTTCCCTCAATTAATTTTAGAACAATACTTGAACCAAAGAGAGAAGCGTCCTTTAAAATCTCTTTAAAGGAAGAAGCACTTATCTCAATCTTTGACTCATACTCAATAGATGGAATCTTCACTTCATCGCCAGAAACATCAATCAATGGAAGACGAAAAGAACGCTTAAGTTCCCCCTCAAACTTTATTTTCATCTCAGCATCAGAAATATCCAACAAGAGCTTATCATTTGGAAGAGCACGAGCAAGAATCCTATTAAGTTCTACTAAATCTATTCCTACAAAATTTGGTTCCATTATATACTTGTCAAAATTTTTTTTATCAACAAAATAATCAACCAGCACCACCTGGCTCGGATCAACCGCACGAAAAGAAACTCCTTTATCAGAAAAGCGAAAATTCCCTTCAGGAATAAAAGAAGAAATTGATTCCACTGCAACTTTTAAAAAGTCACTCTGTCTAAGTTCAAGCATAAATAACACCAAAAAACAATGTTTCAATTACTCCTTAAAAATAATACTCTCCAAAAACCAATACTCTTTCATAACAAATACTCTTTCATAACAAATACTCTTTCATAACAAATAATTCCTAAAACAAATAAACCCTAAAAATCAATACACAATTAAAGAGGAATTAGTATTTAATGATTTACCCCCTCAAAAAGCCGGAAAGTATTTTTGGTTAAAGATGAATAATCACTGTGATTCCACTCTTGGCGCAAGGAAATAACTAATACCTGCATCCCCAATCATATAAGCAACTTTAACAGGCGCATTCATTTTGAGGAACAAATTTACTTTCGTCTCCGCAGAACCAGCTTTGAGCATATTCTGTCAATAATCAAGCGGAAACATACTCCTGCACTCGCGCTTTACACGAAGCTCAGGAAGAGTGATTTTGTTCTGTTTAACTTCCTCATTAAGATTACCTTTTGAAGAAGCGGCTTTCACGAAAAACTTTTCCGCGTCGCACCCTAAAACAACATGAGAACTAATCAAAGCCGCATCCTTAAATGCGCTCTGTAAAAAACTAGCCGAAACCATTATTTCGGAATCAAAATCAATCTTTGGACTTGGAACCTCTGAAGAAGAAATATCAATTAAAGGAACCTGAAAAGAACGCTCCGCTCCACCCTTAAAAGTAACTGAAAGAAAAGCTTTCTTTTCGTCAACAGAAAGCACAAGTTCATCACTAGCCTGCGCACGAGAAAGAACCTGATTTAAATAATCAAGATCAAGACCAAGACGAGTATCCTCAGCTTCAAACTTTGAAAAAGCGGATTTTGGCATGGAAAAATCAACCATTGAAATCTGGCTGGGATCAGTCGCTTTAAGCTCAAGCCCTTTTGAAGAAACAACAAGCTCCGCCTCATCAATAAGAACCGCAATAGC
>JAPLVQ010000184.1:5983-6586 GCA_026397035.1 Candidatus Iainarchaeum sp. | reverse complement strand
AAAGGAGAAATTAAAAAAGAGAAAGGAAGTGGTTATATGGAAGAAAACGAAAAAAAAGAATGTGAAGAAATGAGTGAAAAAGACAAGATTATTATTGACCCTTGGGGAAAAGCGCTCGTGGAAGATTACAGCAGGCTCATAAAAGAATTTGGAATGCAGCCGTTTGACAACAACGAGTTCCCTAATCCGGGACTTCAAATGCGAAGAGGAATTGATTTTGGAGGACAGGATCTGGAACAAATAGCAAAAGCCATTAAAGAAAAAAAACCATTTTACTGTCTCACAGGAATAATGCCTTCAAGCGAAAAAATCCACATGGGCACAGAAACCGTTGTACAAAACGTGAAATACTTTCAAGAACAAGGGGCAAAAACATTTGTTTTAATCGCAGATGTAGAGTCACAGGCAACAAGAGGAGTAAGTCTGGAAGAAGGAAAAAGAAGAGCGCTAGAATTTCACATCCCCGCATACATTGCTTTAGGACTAGACATTGAAAAAACAAATTTTTACCTTCAAAGCGAAAACAAAAAAGTTTCAAACCTCGCGGCAATATGCTCCCAAAAAATAACTGAAAACGAATTCCGCGCAATTTATGGAAGCGTC
>JAPLVQ010000184.1:0-5901 GCA_026397035.1 Candidatus Iainarchaeum sp. | reverse complement strand
CCAAATGGGAGATATATTATTTCCCCAGCTTGAAGAAAAAATGCCAGGAGTAATTCCTGTTGGAATTGATCAGGCGCCACACATAAGAATGGTAAGAGATGTTGCGAGAAGATTAAAACAAGAGTATGGATTCTTCCTCCCAAGCGCAATTTACGGAAAATACACTTCAGCACTTGATGGATCATATAAAAAAAAAAAAAGCTCGCTTGATACTGCAAAACTAGAAATTCCTGAAAAAGATATGAAAGTAATGGAGAAAAAAATAAATAAAGCCCTTACCGGGGGCAGAGCCACTCGAGAAGAACAAAAAGCCAAGGGCGGAGAGATTGAAAAATGCGTGGTTTATGAATACTCCAAAAACCACTTCATTAAAGATGACAAGAAACTTAACGAAATGTTTGAAGAATGCGTAAGCGGCAAAAACCTGTGCGGAGAATGCAAAGCAAAATACGGGGTGCCATACGCTACCAAATTTTATGAGGAATTTAACAAGAACTTTGAAAAAGCGAAGAAGAATATCGGAAAAGTTAGGTTCGTAAAGTGAAATATGCGGGGATGTACAATGGCAAAATGGGGAAAGCGAGGGAAACAAGGGATTTTTAGGGTAAAAATACCTAAAAAAATGAGGCCCCCTCTGGTGACTCTTCCAAAAGATGTTATAAGACAAAACAGATTTAGAAAAACACTTGAGAACATAAAAAAAAGAGCCGGGCTATTTTCAACAAAAGAAATTGGCACAGGAGTAGATTACTTCTTCTATCAAGGATATGGAAAAAATAGACAAAAAATAAAAATTGATTTTAAGTTCGGTTTTGGGGCATTAGGCGAAAATGTGATAAAAGTACGAATTGCAGAAAGAAAACTCATAAACAAATCAAATTTAGTAATGGCGGTTGATTCAAGCGGGAAAATACACATTTTTCCAACAAAAGCGCTTTCTGAATATGTAAGAAGATGCTGGGGCAGAATATCAAAAAAACATTTCATAAACAAAGGAGCTTACACAGAATACCCGATTAGTCTGGCGGATTTATATTTGCAAACAGGAATAAGGCCAGCAACTGTCAAAATGAAAGAACAAGCAATAAAAGAAGGTCTTGAAAATGTAATAAGAGAAAATTTCCCAGTGCCAGAGCAAAGCTTTGTGCCAAGGGAATCAGCACCCTTCTTTAGAACCAATATTAAACAGCAATTCCAAACAACACAACACACTTTGGACAGAAGACAACTTGTAAGAGAAAACTACAAAGGCACAATGAACAGAGGAAGATAAAAAATATAAACAATAAAACACTAAAAGCTAACATGGGTAAACTGAAACTAAGGCATGCAACAAAAAAAGACGCCGAGTTTGTTTATTCCATGATGCAAAACAAGGACTTTCAAAAACACTATCTTGAACGATTGCTTTACAAAAACGTTGAAGAAGCAAGAAAAGGATTGGCAAAACTTGAAAAACAAGCAAAGAGGGGCCTTGTTCATTATTTTATTGTTAATAATGGAACTGAAGATATCGGAATACTTGACCTTTACAAAATAAACGCACAGGATAAAAAAGCGGCTATTGGATATGGGATTACTGCGGATAAATGGGGAAAAGGATACGGAAAACAAGTATGCGCATTGGGTTTAGAAATCGCAAAGAAAAAACTTAAATTACACACTGCGGAAGCAACTGCCGATCCAGAAAATAAAGCGAGTATTGCAGTACTTGAAAAGAACGGGTTTAAATTAATAGGAACTGTTGAAGACTATTATTTTGACAGAAGAAAATTCATTTCCAGAACACTTTACTACAAGACGTTATAATTATAAAAAGCAAAAACAATATTTAGTATGTGATAAATATTATTAGAAAAGCAAAAGCTTCCGATTCAGCGCAAATTTACCATCTTGGCAAAAAGATTCACGAACTTGACTTCTCGCGAAAATATCCATTTCATGAATTAAGCGAAATAAAAGAATTCATCTCAAGGCCAAAAGAAAATATCCTTTTTGTTGTGGAAGAGAATAAAGAAATAATTGGATTTGTTTTTGCAAAGATACTTTCCCACCACGCGGGTGGATGGTGTATGCTTGACAATATTGGAGTTGAGAAACAACACCGGCACAAAGGGATTGCTAACGAACTCCTTCATGCGCTTTATAAAGAACTAAAAAAAAGAAAAGTGTGGTATGTGCAAATACTTGAGGGAACTCATCATAAGAGCACACGGCATTTCTGGAAAAAACAAGGATACAAAGAAACCAAAACATTTGTCTGGGCGGAGAAAAAAGTTTCAATGTAACAAATATTACACCCAATCAAAGACAGTTATTATGACTCGCGAAAAGGAATAATTTTTATGAAAAATAATGAAATACCCCTGCTTTTCGGAAAAGTCACTGATAAGGCACTATTTAACGCGCATGATTTTTTGAACAGCTTGAAGCAAAAATACCGCAGGATAGATATTGCAGTACTTTGTTTTTCAGAAGCAATAGCTGACGAAATACACAAGCATTACAAAATAACTGTCGGAAAAGTAACTTTTAAAGACCCAAAACTAAATTCAGTAAAGATTGGGAAGAAAAGCATATTTTTTGCAAAATCAAACATAGGCGCACCGGCAGCAACAACAGTACTTGAAGAAATAATCGCTCTTGGAGCAAAAAAAATCATCTTTATTGGATCCACAGGAAGCTTATGCAAATCCAAGTAAATACGCTTATTCCTCAAAAAAGCTAACTAAAGAACTTGAAAGTGTATGCATAAATAAAGAAATTTTGTATACAAAAGGAACCACTTGGACAATAGATGCGCCTTATAGAGAAACCATTAGAAAGTTTGACAAATACAAGAAAGAAGGTGTACTTACTGTAGAAATGGAAGCTTCTGCACTTTTTACTTTATGCAAAGTAAGACAGGTTGAGTGTGCGGGAGTATTTTGGGTAAGCGACCAGTTAAAACGAAAAGGATGGGCGCCAAGTTTTTATACACCAGCATATTATGACGGGGCAAAAAAAGCTTTTAGAATACTCAAAGGATTTCTTGAGAAAGAAAATAAAGCATAAAAAAACCTAAAAAAAAGCACTAAAATCCTCAAAAAGCACTATTTTGAGTAAATCCACTTCTGTCATGCCAGAATAAAAGCTGTTAAATATAAGTAAAGTGCTTTAAAATGAATATATGCGTACAAAAAAGTCTGTCTTGCCAGAATCAAGCGGTTTAGGCGAGAAGGAAAAGGAAATTTACTTCCTTGTGCTGGATAACTGGCCAAGCACTCCCCTAGAGATAGCAAAACAAATGAATGAAGATGTATCAACAAGGGAAAAACAAAAAAGAGCAAGCACAAAGTACTCTTATTACTTGAAAAAGCTGATTGAAAAGAGACTACTCCTCTCAAAAAAAGCAGGAAATTCTACAATTGTATGGCCTCTAATCGTGGAAAAGTATAGAACAATACACAACATCCTAAAACATCACGAGGTTGAACACCTAGCCGCAATGAATTCCCACAAACAAAATCAAAACAGGAACGAAGAGAATTATTCCATGACAAACCTAGAATATATTCCCGCAAACAAAGCAAAAACAATAGGAGTGAGATAAATGATTAACACATTTTACGACAAATTCATCTTCACTGGAACTTTACACTACAGACACAATAATTTTTATTTACTAAACATCCCATTTGTAATGGCACCAACAGAAATATTAAGAGGAATATCAAGCATAACGGATATTGAAACAAGCAAAAGAATCTATGAAGCAATAAAACAAAGCACTCAAGAACAATTAGTACAGCAATTCAGCTTCAACTTCGGTCTTGAAAAGAAAAAAGAACTCGAACTCATTAAAGAATACTTTGACGCTTCAGGATGGGGCGCGGTGCAAATAATTGACGCGGATGAACAAGCAAAAAGGGCGATAATTGTTGTTGAAAATTCTCCAATCGCGCAAGAACTCAAAGGAAAAACAGTCACGCACGCTGATGTCATATTACGAGGAATATTTGCTGGAGCATTCTCCAAAATCTTTGAAGAAAAAATAGACTGTGTAGAAGTAGAATGCGCGGCACTCAACAGCGAAAGATGCAAATTCATCATAAAACCAAAAACGGAATTCGATTTCACAAACAAATTAGTGCAAGAACAAATAAATCCTTAAATGAATTAGAAAAGCTTGTTTGAAAAAGTTAAAATCAGGCGAAAGTTTTCTGAAGAATAAATTTAGACTCAGAGTTTGATTTCAGTTTTCCCATTCATATACTGCTGAAGTGCTTTTGGGATTTTAATTGTACCCTCTTTAGTCTGATAATTCTCAATCAAAACACGCAAAGTTCTTGTAGTCGGAACCATTGTATTATTCAGAGTATGAACATACTCTTTTGTTCCATCCTTTTTCTTGTATTTTATATTAAGCCTTACTGCCTGATAACTTGTGCAATTAGAACAACTCCCAAGCTCAATATATTTTCCTTCTCTTGGAGACCAACCTTCAAGATCAAACTTCTTCGCTGCAACTATCCCCATATCCCCCGTACAAACATTTACTATTCTGTAAGGAATTTCGAGTTTTTGAAAAAGTACTTCCTGATTTTTTGAAATTGATTCAAACTCTTTCCATGAATGCTCAGGTTTACACAAAACAACCTGCTCAATTTTATTAAACTGGTGCACTCTAAAAAAGCCCCTCTCATCAAGACCATGTTTGCCAATTTCTTTTCTAAAACAAGGGCTCATCCCAACAAATCTAACAGGAACCGCAAGATCTTTCTCTTCAAGCACCTCATCCATGTACATTGAAACCAGGGGGTGCTCGCTAGTTGCAATCATATACAAATCCTCACCCTCGATTTTGTACATTACTGTTTCAAAATCCCCTAAATCCGTAACCCCAGAATAAGCTTTATGATTCATCATCAAAGGAGGTTGGATAAGAGTAAAACCTTTTTCAATTAAAATATCAATCGCAAGCCTCTGAAGAGCAAGATCAAGAAGCGCCAAATCCCCTTTCAAATAAAAAAACCCGGCTCCGGCAATCTTAACAGCCCGATCGAATTCTGCAACACCAAGCTCTTTTGCAAGCTCCCCGTGATGCTTAAGAACAAAATCAGGTTTTTTTGCATTACCCCAAGTTTTAACTGAAACATTCTCGGACTCATCTTTTCCGAAAGGAACTGAGTCATGCAAAATATTTGGAAGACGCATTATCAATGCCTTATTGTCTTCTTCAAGCTGCTTAAGTTTCTCTTCATTACTCTTAATTAAAGCCGGCAAAGTTTTTGCTTTCTCTAAAAGCTTTTTAGTATCAGACCCTTTTGCCTTAGCAATCTTAATCTCTTCAGTAATAGTATTTCTTTTAGCGCGAAGATCATCAACTTCAGATTTTAATATACGCCACTCTTTATCCTGAGTTACCCATTTGTCAAATAAGGGCATGAGTTTAGCATCCTGCCGCTTTGAAAGATTATCTTTAACACTTTTAGGATTATCTCTAATTACTTTTGGATCAATCAAACTTACCACTAAATTATGAGTATTGCATAAAGTTATTAAATGGATTTTATTTAATACCGCCTCGCGGATAGAATATTTAAACAAGATACTCCTAAGTATTTGCATGAAAACACCAATACTTGCTGATTTACACACACACTTAAATGAGAAGAAGATTGAGCCGAAAGAATGGTGGGATGCGGTAAAGAAAAGAAAATTAAGCGTTGTGGCGATTACTGAACACTCTTATTATGAACCAAGAGAAGCTTACTTGAAACTAAAAGCAACACAACCAAAAGGAATACTATTAATCCCAGGAGTAGAGGCAAAAACAAGCGCTGGAGATTTACTCTGCTACGGAGAAAATGAGAGCATATATGACATTGAAGAAATTTTGAAGAAGGGAATTAATATTGA
>JAPLVQ010000089.1 GCA_026397035.1 Candidatus Iainarchaeum sp. | reverse complement strand
TCTATTGCTCCGTGTGATAAAGGTTGTCCTTTTACTTTTCCTGTGTTTAAGAATAGTGGGTCGTCTTGGTTGGCTAGGGAGCGTGTTTTCATGTATTCTTTTAAATCGTGGACGCTTTCTAAGAGGAGTATTTGTCTTTCGCCTACTTTACCGAATAGGTTTATTTTTGCTTCACCTTTGTCAAATTGGATGCTATTTATTTTGAGGTTTATTGCTTCGCCTACCCTGCATCCGCTTTCCCAGAGTAAGTGAAATAATGCTCTGTCTCTGATGTTGTCTGTCGCGTCTATTATTATTTGGGCTTCCTCAGGGGTAATTAATTGACTTGGGAGTTTATGATGCTTTTTTCCTAAGCCTGTCTTTATTTTTCTTGTACGGTCTGACGCTTCTTCCCCGCCGTTAAGCCATTTGTCTAGCATTTTTAGTTTCTTTAAATAGTCGCTTTTGGTTACTGCGCTAATATCCATGCTGTTAATTTTTGAGACTAGCCCTGAAGCGTTTTCTGAGCCCAGAATATCTTCTTTTGTCGCGGTTTCAAAATCCTTGTTTAACATTTCTAATAGTCGTCCCATTACTCCCAAGACAAGACTTATTCTGCTTAAGGCAAGGTTTTCGTTTATCATGTGCCGATGGTATTGTTTCAGTAGTTTGCGATTATTTTCAGTTAAATTCATTGGTCTTGCTTCGGGTCTATTTTTTACTCTGTGTCTTGCATCATACCCATATTCTATTGGGTCGATTCTTTGCAGAACCATTTTTAGTTGATGCTCATAATAAGGTTTCAAATGCTCTCGTTCCATACACCAATCACCAGTCTCCGTTCTTAATAAGAAAAACTGGACTCTTTTGGGTGTAATTCGATTAGCATTCAGATACCCCGACCGTCTATTCTCGTTTTTGGACCCAAATATTCCCCTTAGTTATTATATCTCACATGGGGGAATACTAATATGGATAAGGACGAGATATATTTTCAACAATACGTTGGAAAATTGCCAATTCTAATTGGCGAACACAATGGTGGACTTATTGCTAAGTTCCTTAACAAGTATCAAGCATTGCCTAGTGCGCCAGGAACAAAACGCTTAACCTTGTTAGCAATGCGACTCAAATCGGTGTGTGTAATGATAAATAAAGCACCTCTTGATTCATTGACTGAACAGGATTTAATAACCTTGAATTTGGCAATGCGAAAGAAAGGACTTCTATCAGCACATGACTATCGAAAAAGTTTAAGGCAATTCCTTAGGTTAACAGACAAAAAGAAGTACTACGATTTGCTCGAATCGGACTATTTGCGTTCACCTCCAAAAAAAGCAAATGATAGGCTTCTCGTCGATCCTGACACGTTTTGGAATAAAGATGAAATAGCACGCTATCTTCAATGTAGTAAAGAATATTCGTTAAGACAAGCCGCATGGGCAGGATTATGGTTAAGCTGTGGCGCAAGACCACACGAGCTTCTTAATCTGACCAAAAGGGATATAGAATTCGATGAAGAGTTCCTAACTGTCAGAATCCAAAACGGGAAAACGGGAAAACGAAGTATTGTCCTTAATGACAACTATGGAAAAGGAGCATGGAATTATATCAAACCATACTGGGAAACACTTACGCCAAATGAAAAGTTATTCAATATTGGCTGGCATGCAATAGACCAACTCCACCACGTAATCTGCAAACAGGCAAAAATTGGCAAAGACAAAAAAATAAATCTATACGTTGCTAGAAAAATGGTGCTAACAAGATTTTACAACGATTATAAGCTTGTAAAAGCTGCGACATTGGCAGGTCACGTTCCAGGAAGTAAATCGATGAAAAATTATGTTGCTTTAACAGAACAACAGCTTAGAGATGATGAAACTCCGACCATATCTACAAAATTTTGTCCAAATTCAAGTTGTGGTCAAGAAAATGAACCTCACCAAACGTATTGCATCAAATGCTCTGCGCCACTTGACAGAAAGAAATTCAGCGATATATTCGATAAGAAGGTTGATGAGATTGTTAAAACACAAATTGAGTTGATAAAATCCAAAATTGAAAATGCAACACTCAAAGCAGCATTAGATTAAGTAGAGACTAATGCTTATTTAATATCATTGAGTTGTATAACCTTTTTTTGTCAACTCTATATTTTAGCTCGCCTGTTTTTGAGTCGAGAGACGTATGAATACTTGACCGCCTTATTCTTTTAATAGCACTATTGTAAGGAGCATTAAATAAATTTAGAAATTCTTGCTTTTGTTTTTCGAAAGAAGAAAAACCAAGTTCTTCAAATTTAAAGCCCATCAGATATTTAAATTTAAAATGAGAACTCTTTTCGTTTAAAATTGTTTTTAAAAACGGGTAAAAGACATAATAATAAATTTTCCAATGCGTGTCTTTCGATTTTTTTGAAACAAATTCCTCTGGTGAACTTAATAAATCTGTAAAACGAGAGTGAATTCGTTCAACATCGTTTCTTAATATTGGTTCAGTTTTACCATTCTCTGATTCCTTTTTCTTAGTCGGAACCCAAAATAATTTAGCCTCATCGAGCTTTGTTTTTGAAGATAATAATTTATTTACTACTTTCCTTGAAAAATGCCTTTTTGCCGCAATATCAAAAGACAACCTTAACTGGTATCCAAAAAGTTGCCGGTTTTCTTCAGAATATTTATTAAGAAACAATTTTATTTTGTCTTCATATTCATTGTGTAAATTTGAACACACAAAATATCTATATACAAAGTTGTTTTCTTTGTGTAAAAAAGGTTTTACCGTCAAATCAACATAGTAATACACGCAGGGTTTTCCAAACGGCCCTAATTTCCATTTAACTTTCTTTATTAGTTCAGTTCCTGCTAGTCGATTAATTACTTCC
>JAPLVQ010000020.1 GCA_026397035.1 Candidatus Iainarchaeum sp. | reverse complement strand
ATACTTAGGGAAGAAAAGGGCTTAGTTTACAGCATTAACGTGAGTCATCTCTTTGGAGAAAACTTTTCAATGATTATTATAAATACTAACATAAACAAAAAAGAGGCTGAAAAAGTAATTCAATTCATAATAGATAAGGTTCTTGAAATAGAAAATATAAAAGAAAAAGGCCTTGAAAAACTAAAGAAAAAACATTTGAAGTATCTAAGCAGGCGCGTAAAAGACAAAGTTGGCTGGTGGTCTCAAAGAAAACTCTTGCAGATTGCCTGCAGTATGCCTGAACCAGAAAAACAAATAGAAAAATCAATAAAAGGCGCAACAACCGCGCAAATTAAATCTGTGGTGAAGAAGTACTTGAAAGCACCAATTGTTATAGTGGCTCAATAAGCTAATTTGAGCCAATCGCTGTACTTCAAGTAGAAAGTAAAAACTGTCGTCCTCAGCGTTGTATATAAATAAATTACAACTTTCTAAAAGAGTTAGCAAACTTGGGGCAGATAATTATTTAAATACTGAACGAGTCTTTTTAATTTATGTGGAAACCTAGTGGTGCAAAGTATTACGTTGAAAGAGTCAAGAAATTGCATGAAAAGCATGCTGAAAAAAAGAGAATATTGGCGAGGTCTTTAAAATGGGCTCAAGAAAATGATAAGTTTGAGATGGATAGAACTTTTTTTGATTATAATCAAATATTTACAACTGGGCTAAGCGCTTTTTTTGGTTCTGAACATGCAACCCTGCTTTCAGTAGTTAGTGAAATGTCAAAAAGGAAGAAAAAACCATTGAATATTATTGAAGATGGGGCTGGTAATGGTGCATTTCTTAGAGAATTCCAAAAAAAACTTGCGAGTACTGGTTCTGCTCCAAGAATAACTGCGTTAACTTTGGCAGAAACTCCTGGGTTGAGCGAGCTAAAAAGAACAGGAGTAATTAAAGAACTTTATACAGGAGATGCTGAATTATTCGTGCCAAAACAGCCTGCAGATCTTATAGTATCCTTAGCAGGTTCCATAAATTATCATATTTCTCAAGTTGGAAAAGATCATTTGTTAAAATATGCACACTCTTTAGGGAAAAACGGATTAATGCTAATATCAATGGATTTACTCCCTCATTTTGACCCAAATGCAGCTCACAGAACCGTAGGATTATCAAGAAATCCAAAAAGTAATAGAAAAATGTCAATAGGGACCGAATTAGCTGGAATTGAAAAAGCATTTGAAAAAAGAGGATTTAAAGCAAAATTCTTTTGGCACCGCGAAATCGATAAAACAAAACCGCCAACAGAACCATTGCAAGCTTTTCTTTGGCAAGAAAAAAGAGAAACAATTCCAAACTTACTTCTGATAGTACAAAGAAAACAAATACTTGCTTAAAATGCGCTAATGACCATTTTGTCCTCAAAGCTGTCTAGTAGGATGTTTCTTATTACGCTATACCTCAGCATAAAAGTTCTTTTTTTGGCAGTAACTGTTTGAAAGTATTTGCTAACTGTTTTGTAGGGTTTGTTTGATTGTTTGGAATAGGTTGAGTCCTTGTTGTTTGTAGGTTGTTATTTGGCTTGTTAGGATGCTGAATGTGTCTGCGCCTTTTTGGTTGCGGAGGCAACCAAATATTTTTCGACGAATAATTGGTTCGCGGATGGTTTGTTCAGCGAGGTTGTTTGTGGGTTGAATGTTTGGATATAACAAACAGGTGAACCAGTGTTTGCCGCCGTTTCTAATTGTGGTTGCGAGTTTTTTGTATTCGCGGTGTGAGTCCATACAATCCAATAATTTTGTTAATTGTTTGTGGAGTTTTTCGTATTCTGGTTTTCTTTTTTCGATTGGTTGTTTTAACAACTCTTTTATTTGCGCAAACATTTCGCACAATCTTTCGTAAAATATTTTGAATAAAGAGAATTTTTCTGTTAGATATTTTGCTTCGCGCAAAATGTGTGCCCAGCATCTTTGAATTTGGTTTGTGTAGGTTGAGTATGCAGTCCATCCGTCGCAAATAATTGTGCCCGAATAATTTTCTCCGAGAATTTCAGTAATCGTTTTTTTGGAACGAGTTTTTGTGATTGTAAATATAGTTGTGGTTCCGTTTGTGAATACCCATAAATGATAGTTTTTTCCTTTCACGCTCATTCCTGTTTCATCAGCGTGGATGAATGGGCTTGCGCGGATTAGTTGAATGTTTTTTTCGTATTCCATTGATAGTTTGTTTCCCATCGTGCGCAACATTTTGTAAATGTGTGCGTCTGTGATGTTGAGGTTGTAACTTCTTTTGAGAATTGATTTTATTTTTCTTAATGGTAAGCGTGCGTCAACATTTAACAACGTGATTTCTGTTTGTAAATTGTATCCGAAACTGCCTTGAGGCAGTTTTACTTTTGGAACAACAATTTTTCCACAATGCCCACATTTGTAATGGTTAATCAAATGTTCTGTAACAATAACTGGTTGTGGTTCTGGAATGTCTTCAACAATTTTTCTATAAACTTTAATTGGGTTTCCGAGTTTGTGATTGCATTTGGGGCAATTGGTTTCTGAATGTTCTATTGTTTCTGTTGGTGTTGGTTGTTCTCTTTCCCATTTTTCGTGACCAACTTTTGCCCCAAGTTTTCCGCTTGGTTCTGATGGAGGATTTTTTTTGAAACGCTGCTTGCTTGGCGGCGTATGAGCATTCTCATACGCAAGCAATCGCTGTTCTAATTCAGCAATCTTTTTCAGTGCTGCCAAAAGTTGTTTTTTCAATTCAATGTTTTCATCTTCGAGTTGTTTTATTCTTTTGTAAAGTGCAAATGAACTCATTGCATTAACACCGCTCGCACTTTTTTTCCAATCCATTTTTTCGGAACATATATTCGACCACTGTTGCCGCTGGATTCGGCAACCTTTTCAATGACCTCAAAGCCCTCCATTTGCATGGAGATTGATTTCTTCACAACAGCTTTCATAGTAGCTACATTGTAGCTACAATAAACGTTTAAAGCTATCTATCAGGCAAAATAAGCAAAAACAGTCTAATCAGTTAGCAAATACGGAAGTGCGCTTATGGGTATAGAATTTTTATAGGTGTATAAAAAGTTAAACTTGTTTTTGTTGTGGGATAGTTAGTGGGTTTTATAGTCCTGTAAATCCACCTAGTATTCCGCTTACTAGTGCTAAGCATATTACGAATAATACTAGTCCTGCGATTATCATTAGTGGTGCGTATTTTAGTCCGTCTCTTATTTTTCCTCCGCCTAGTGTTCCAATGAATACGCTTGCTAGAAGTGAGTTGACAAAGATTATAAAGTATCCCAAGGTTTGCATGAATTCGGGTGTGATTGATACTGCTCCTGCGGTTAAGCCCATTCCTGATTGTTCTTGTATTGCTTTGCTATCCATTCCGCCGCTTATTCCTGCTGTTTGTGCGCTTATTCCTCCAAGGATGTGCAAAAATTCTACGCTTACTGATAATAGCATTGGGGATGCTACTATTACTACAAATAATATGAACATTGTGTACATTTTTGTTGATGTAACTAATTCATTTTTCAATCTGTTTGTTTGTTTAATATCGGATGCGGTTGTTTCGATTAGTTGTGCTAGGTGTCCTCCTGAGCGTAGTGCTTGGGCAAAGAATTTTGTTGTGTCCGAGAGTACTTTTGAATCAATTCTTTCCCCTATTTGTTTTAGTGCTTCAGAGAATGATTCTACTCCTAAGCTTTTTTGGGTTGCGATTTTGATTTCTTCGCTTAGTGGACCAAATTCTGGTCTTACTGCTGAACGAAATGCATAAAATGGTGCCATTCCACTTTTTAGGTTGTTTCCTACTAAAAATAAAAAGTCTGGGAGGATGCTTTCAACCATTTTTTTTCTTCCATCAACAACGTATGATATGTGTAAATAAAATATTACAATGGTTCCAATTAATCCCGCTATTGCAAAGCCAATCATTAGTATGGCGCTGATTAGTGGTTCAAAGTTAATGTTTGCATTGAATAAAAAGTTTGCGAGTGGGAATACGCTGAATGGGATCAAAAATCCTATTATGCCCATTAGTATTGATACAAATACTCTTAGTCCTACCCATGTTCGTGGGTCGTCTCTTGAGCCTGCTCT
>JAPLVQ010000129.1 GCA_026397035.1 Candidatus Iainarchaeum sp. | reverse complement strand
TCGGTGTGATTTTTGCCAGAACTTTGATATTTCTTTTAAAAAAGGCTTTTCAGCGGAGAAAGAGAGTAAAAAGCTGGGTGTTGTTTCTCCAAAGGATTTTGTACAGCAAGCACGAAATAAAAAAGCACGTAGCATTGCTTTTACTTATAACGAGCCTTCTATTAGTGTAGAGTATAATCTTGAAGCGATTAAAGAAGCAAAAAAGACCGGTGACAAAATTCCGGCGAAAGAAAAAAGGCTTTCTAATGAAAAAAAGCTTCCTGAAAAAGAAAAGCCCTCTGAAGAAAAAAAGCTTTCTTCAGATAACACCGTTTTGCCGCTTGGGACAGTTTATGTTAGTAATGGTTATACAAGTAATGAACAAATTAAGGCTCTTACAAAAAAAGGAACAAAACTTGACGCAATTAATATTGACTTAAAGTCTTTTAGTGATTCTTTTTACAATTCCACCTGCGGGGCAAAACTTGAGAAAGTTCTTGAGGGGATTAAAGATTTTCATAAAGAAGGCGTTTGGGTGGAATTAACTACCCTTGTTATTCCAGGGCTGAATGATTCCAACAGCGAACTTCAAAAAATCGCTGAATGGATTTATTCTGTGGATAAAAATATTCCCTGGCACATCAGCGCTTTTTTTCCTATGCATAAATTTCACGCCCTTCCCCCAACTTCAAAAGATGATATTCTTCGCGCGGCAAAGATTGGAAAAAACGCAGGGCTTAATTTTGTTTACTCCGGAAATACTACAGGAACCGGTTTTGAGGACACTTTTTGTCCTTCTTGCGGAAAGGTTTTAATTAAACGCGCGGGTTTTGATTCTGGAATTGATGGAATCAATAAAGGGAAATGTATTTTTTGCGGAGAAAAGATTAGAGGAATGTTTGATTATGACTGATAAGATTCGTAACCCGATTTATGCCGGTGCTTTTTATCCAAGCGATAAAAAAGAACTTTCAAAAATGATTGATTCTTTTTTAAGCACGGTAAACAAGAACGAACCAAAAAAGCTTGATGGAAAACTTGCTGCACTTATTGTTCCTCATGCAGGTTTTGTATATTCAGGCCCAACAGCAGCTTTTGGTTTTAAATCACTAAGCAAATCTTCACCAAAAAGAATTATCCTTCTTGGCCCTTCCCATCAAAAATACTTAAAAGGTTGTTTTGGTTTTAGCGGGATTTGGAGTACTCCGCTTGGAAAAATTAATGTTCAAAACGCCGGGTTAAACATTATTGAAGATGATGAAGAGCATTCGCTTGAAGTAGAACTGCCTTTCTTGCAGAAAACTTTGAAGAATTTTGAGTTTGTCCCGATTATTTATGGGGAAATTAATTATGAAGAACTTTCCAAAATATGCAAAGGCGCGGCTGACATTGATTCAGTAATTATTGCTAGCTCTGATTTGAGTCATTATAATTCGTATGATAAAGCGGTTGCGATTGATAAGAATACTATTAGCGCGATTCTTTCGCTTGACTTGGAAGAGTTTTCAAGGGCAGGAGATGCTTGCGGCAAAATAGGTATTGCGGCCTTGATGCTGCTCGCAAAGGAAAATAATTGGAAACCTGTTTTGCTTGATTATAGAAATTCTGGGGACACCGCTGGCGATAAGGATAATGTGGTGGGTTATTGCGCGATTGCTTTTTTTAAAAGCACTGCTGAAGGGAGCAAGAAAAAAGTTCGAAAAGCTTTCGTTTGTAATAAAAATCAATCTGAAGACTTTTCCCTAACTCCTGTTGAAGAAAAATATTGCATTGATTTGGCAAAAAAGAGTATCGAGTTTTATTTAGAAAATAATTCGATTTTGAATTTAAGCGGATTAGAATTAAAAAAAGTACCTAAAAAGCTTCTTGAAAAAAAGGCTTGTTTTGTTACGCTTACTATTAACGGGGACCTGAGGGGTTGTATTGGGAATTTGACCGCGTACCAGCCTCTTTTCACAGAAATTCTAGAGAATGCAGTGAATGCTGCTTTTAGGGATCCTCGTTTTGAACCGCTAAGTAAAAGCGAGCTAGCTAAAATCAAAATAGAAGTTTCTATTCTTACCAAACCAAAGGAACTAATTTTTTCAGACGCAGAGGATTTACTTTCAAAAATTTGTGCTGGTGTTGATGGGTTGATTTTGAGTAAAGGTCCTTATTCAGCTACTTTTCTTCCGAGCGTTTGGGAGGATATTTCAAAGAAAGAAGATTTTTTAACACATTTGTGTCAAAAAGCCGGCCTTCCAAAAGACGAATGGAAAAAGAGCAGGATAAAAGTAAAAAGGTATTACACGATTAAGGCCGAAGAAAGTTAATTAATAAAATAACGCAACGTCTGCGGATTTGCAGTAAACAATTATTTTGTGTTTCTTTTCCTGCTCCAGCGGATCGGACCAAGCACAAACCCCACGCTGCTATACTCAGTTTATATCGTTTGTAACAATTTTAATTTAATCAAAAATAGAGCCTACTATAGATATTTTAAGTGGAATGAAGCTCAAATGATAATTATGCCTAATGGAACTCCCCCGCCAATGATGACGGGTCCGCAATTACTTGAAGCAATGGCTGCACAAAAAATGGAGGCGGCTTCCAAAAGAGCGAAACAACGCTATTTAGAAAAAAAATCAGCCAAACATAGAGACTCTAATCAGCTTGAATTCGCCTTGGAATTGGGTTTATCTACTACAGCAACGCACACTAAAGAGCAGCTAGCACAAGTTTCTAAAGCAATAGCGCTTCCAAAAGGGAGTAGAAGAATCACGGGCACTGATTTTTATGTGGAAAATATTGATCTTAAAAGAATGACTATTACATTAACAGATCTTTTGGGACTGCGAACCTTTCCAATTGAAGAACACCTTTCTTCTGGAGAGCAAGTTGTAACAATTCCAGCAAGGACAGGAAATAAAAGATATGTAATTAAAGAAGTTAAAGGACAACGTCCAACACTCATCCAATTTAACTCGCGGGCTTATGAAATTATTCCAGTGGCAGATTTAGAAAAACATGGGCTTCTAACTGGCCCAGGGTATTCACTTAGCCATGGAAGTAATTGGAAGTATAGGATAGGGAGTGAATATTTATTTGAATTCACTTTTCCGGTTAAGGATAAAAGCGGTAGATTGATTGCAGTTAAACTTATCCGAAACCGCGCCCAAAAAACAAGCTTTGGAGAGCATAATGTATTCGTTGTTGACGGCCCATTTTCAATGCAATATGTGTTAGGCAAAAACAATTCACTTGTTCAAAAATCCGGGTTTCTAAGAAATCCTCATTTGTACCCTGAAGTGCTTCTTTGGCAGAAATGAAGATACGCCGTACTTATTGTCAAAAAAACTAATAAACACCAGAAAAAAATAAATAAACTTCTAATAATATTAGTTATAGTAAAACACCTATGTTTTTGAACTTTGTTGGGGCGTTTTACTATTTAGCCATCAAGGGATTGATGTTCAATTACTTACCTTAATGGCTATAGAGTAACAAACTCCCCCCTTGCCAGTTTTAATATCTCTTCGGCATTCTTCAAAATTTCTTTTGAAAATATATACAAAGGTCAGTTGTCTAAGACTTCTTAAAACACGTGCAATCAAAAAAAGGGCTTGTTTTAGCACTTTTAACGAGCCTAATGATTACTATTTTAAATGGTTGTTTTAATGAATAAGTTAGTGAGTGGTTTTCTTTTACGGTGATAAAATGGGTACTAATTTTACAATTATTCTTGATGATGGAGAAGAGCTTTTTCCTGCGCTTGAGCAGGTAATTAAAGAGAATGAAATTACTTATGGAATGGTTATCTCAGGCAAGGGCGCGATTAAGGATTTTGACATTATTTCCCATGGTCAGAAAGGGACTGTTGAGAAGATTAATTATAAACGCGAGTTTGAAGTTAATGCTTTGAGTGGGAAAGTTGAGTTTAGGAATAAAGAGGCTAAAATTAAGATTAATGCTCTTGTTTCAAGCTCGGGCTTTACTCCTATTAGCGGTGAGCTTTTGAACGGAAAAGCTGCTGGATCTCTTCAGATTGTTATTCGAAAGATTGACATGAAGAAAATGATTGAAGCTTGATTAGATTAATCCTTTGTAGAGCACCCCAATAAAGATTCCTCTTAAACTATTCACTTAGACCAAAAAGTTACTTTTTCTTAAATTCGGTCTTTGGGCATTCAATTATCTGGCACTTGTGACCTATTTCGTCATGTGGAACTTTACTTCCGCACTTTACACAGTATTTTTCCGCCTTTTACAAGCGAATCTAGTGTGGGTTTTTTTTCACGCATAACAGTACTAATCTAAATAAAGTATTAATACTTTTCTCTAAAAGCGGTTCAAGTATTTAAGCGCTATTTTGTGCTTTTATTTGCACTCTTTTTTAAAAAAAATAAAAAATAACCCTTATTTTTTAACCACAACAAGCCTTTTATAGAAAAAAATTCTATTCTATTCATGGATTTTTTGAGATTTGTTTTTGAAGAGCGGGGCCAAGTTGCGATGGAATATTTGATTCTGGTGGGATTTTGCATTTTAGTTATTGCCGGTCTT
>JAPLVQ010000040.1 GCA_026397035.1 Candidatus Iainarchaeum sp. | reverse complement strand
CTAAAATAATTGGAATATTGTTAAGTTTATTGAGCCCGAATAGTATTCCTTCTTGATCAATATTCAAGTAAGCTGTTGTGAATGGAAAGCAAGCCGCTAAAGCGTCGCTTGGGATGTTTCTGTTAATGTTTAGCTTGTCTTCTTGTATGGGGTAGAGTGATTTTGCGCCTTCGTTCATTTTCAAGAAAGGTATTTTAGGGATAATCATTATTGAATTAAGTTCCGCGAGAATCTATTTCGTTAGGAGTTCTAGTTTTTCTTTGTCGTAGGCTCGGGCTCCGAGGTAAAGAGAGATGTTGAATAGTTTCTCTTCACCTTTTTGCAGTTTTTCGAGCACGTTGAGGGTGTCTTGGTGTTGGAGTTGCAAGGAAGGGTTTACGATTCCTTTTAGTTGGGCGGCCATTAGGTCGGATTCTTGTTTTACTAGTTCTTGGTTGAGTTGGGTGAGTATTGTTGAGATGTGTGAGGGTTTGATGTGCATTGAGAGGTCAAAGTTTCCTTCGCTGGAAATGATTGAGTCTAGCCAGCCTTCTCGGATTGTTCGGGGGTATCCTACTGCCATTATTGTTCTTGTCAGTTGTTCATTGACTTTTAGGCAGTCGAATTCGTTCTTTACATATGATGGCTTGAGTAATCTCGCTAGTTCTTTCATTTTTTTCCCTCCCTAAGTATTTCAAACATTTTTGAGTAACTTTTCCGTTTACTCTTTTATTCTCCACAAGGTAACTGTACTTGTTCCCCTTGATTGTCTTGGTTCTCACAAAGCTCATTTTCATCACTTTTTGGTACAATTTCTTCACTTTGTTTTATGACTTCTTTTTTTCCTGAAATTGCTTTTAGTAAATCTTTTGCTATTCTTTCGTATGCTTCTAGAAACATCGTTCCACCTCCTTAGTAGTTGATGTAATCGTGTGGGTTATTCACGTTCCTCATTTCTTTTAATCTGTGATCAACGAAATACTTTTTTCCTTGATACAGGATTGTTGGTAATCTTCTAACGCTCACGCTGCCACCCCCTTTTGTTTTTCTAAAAATGATAACATTGAGAGGTACTCTGTTCCATTTTCGATGAATCCTTCAAAGTAACTCGAAAGCATAGACACGAGCTCATTAGTCGTCAAGCGTTTTGTTGTCAAGTTGCAGGCTTTGAGTTTCTCTTGGCACAAAGTTACGCGAATATCTAACTGACTCAAAATGTACTTTGGATTCTTTTCATCTGTCGGGATTATTATGTAAAATAATCTGTTCTTTACCGCATGATTATCAATGAAAGTTGTTACAAATTCTTTGAAGTCAGCAAACTGCTTATGCAGTTTCTCATTCTTTGACTTTTTCACTTTTGTTTCTAAGGTTTTTAGGTATTCTTCGAGTGATAGGTTTACTGTTCTCATTACTATTTGTATTGGAAAGTCTAAGGAGTTGAGAAAATCCTTGTAAGCTGAAATTATTGCCTGCTGATGTCTTACATCAAGTATGTGAAAGTTTAATGGTTGTACTTGAAGAATTGCTTTTGCTGAGCCATTACTCAAGTAAGCTGTACTGTCTGCTATTCTTGTTACTTCAATAAAACTTTCCATTTGCTTTGATAAGTAACCTAGTTCTCTTGGTCTCAAAAAATAATTTGCAAAAGTCACTACGTGTTCTTTTAGATTAAAGAACGCAAATCCTCCCCCGATTCCAAAAAACATTAATCCAATCATTGCTTTGATTTCAAAAGGCAAAGGGGTTTTTAGGAAAATTATTACTCCTATTGTTCCAAATAATCCTATCCATCCGGCTTGGTTTAGTGATAGGTTGAAGAAGAATTTTTCTTCATATTTTAGGTTCTTGGGTATTTCATAACTCATGCACTCACCCCCTGTGCAGCTGGTTTGATTGCGGTTACAAGTGAACCTATTTGTCCTGTCAAAGCCCCTACCGCCATGCCTATCATTGGAGTTGAGTCAGCAATTTTTGTTGCGGATTTCATTATGGCGTGTCCCATCATGAAAATATTGGCTATTGCTATTACTACAAAGCCAAGCATAGGAATGAACGCCGCGCCCACATCACCTAATTGGTTTCCAAGTTGAGTGGTTGCGACTAGAATTATTACATCAACGAGTTGCATTGCAAGCATCGTGCCTAAAAAACTGAATACTAGTTTTCCCCAGCTCTCCATCTTAGGAGTAAAATACAAAAAGATTCCTATTGGGAATAATGCAACGCCTACTAGCAAAAATAAGTATCTAATGAATAGAGTTATTAGTGCGAGGAAGATTGTTCCGGAGTATGCTATTAGCATTATTAGTCCGGCGGAAGTGAATATTGAGTTTTGTAACATTTGGGCGAAGCCTGTTTCCCAGAAGTATTTTGTTATTGCGGTTGAGAGTTCTAGGATTAGAGCATAACCAAGATAGGATATGTTTATTCCGATTATCATCATGATTGCTCTTTTGAGCCAGTCTTTTGCTTGTTCTCTGCGTTGAATGTTTGCTCCTGATACGAGGAAAGCTAAACCAATTATCAAAAATATTAGTAAGTAGAAGCAGGAGATTACGGTTATTACTGTTTGCCAAAAACCCAGCATTAAGTTCGGGTCAGGGTTAGAGGTTAGTAGTGTTCCTGTGAAGTCTAGTAAGGAATTGTTGAAGTTTTTGAAGGAGTTTTT
>JAPLVQ010000068.1:3945-4480 GCA_026397035.1 Candidatus Iainarchaeum sp. | reverse complement strand
ACGAAGCAATGAAAAAATATGTTAACGAATCACAAAAAAAGCATTGGACAGCAACAGAAAACAAAACAACCCAAACAACAATGCTACAGTACAGCAGTTAGCCAAAAGACCCTCGGGGTTTCAACCCCGAGTAGTTCAGCTGTTTTTTTTTAAATTAGAGTTTATTCTTTTTTTTCGTCTTGCTTGTTAGTTTCAGGCGCCGGTCCGGGTAATAGTATTACTTTCTTTTTGGGCGTGTAGTGGTGGATTCTTTTTCTCAACTGGTTATTTTCTTCCTCGCTTTTGAGTTCAGAGATTGTCTTAAATCCTGTTCCGCTGAGTTTAGGAATTGTTGGTCTTCTTTGTTTTCTTTGTGGCCCAACCATTTATCCCGCTCTCTACTTAATTAAGCGGTTTAGTGTATTTTAAATTATGTGCTTAAACTTTTTGGGGTTAAAAATTAAGTTTATAGCAAAAGACATTAATTTTTGAATATTTGTTGAAGTCTTCATTGTAAAATGTCGAAGCATTTTACGACTAAGCGACATTATATTTC
>JAPLVQ010000068.1:0-3880 GCA_026397035.1 Candidatus Iainarchaeum sp. | reverse complement strand
TCACAAAACCGTTGGTTTTGTTTGGTTGCGACTAGCGAAAGACAATAGTTTGTTCAATTAATTATGTCCTTCGCTAATTTTTGCCTTTCGCTATTAGTTAGAATTCAAATTATTTGATTATTGAAAATCAGTTTAAGCGAGTTCTCTTTTGAGGATTTTATGCGCATGGTTTAATTTTTTAAATTTCTCTACGTCTCCTGTCGGCATATCTGGGTGAAGGGTTTTAGCCATTTCTTTGTAGCGTTTATTAATTTCATGAATATCTTTATGGTCGTGTTCTAACCCAAAGAATTCCCTGGCTTCTTTTCTTTCATCGTGCACGTCCTCGTCTTCAGCGAATTCTGCAATGAATTCTTCAAGCGGTTTTTTTTCTGACAAAACGAGTTCGACTTCTTTTTCAATTAATTGTGTTATAATATTCAAGTTATCAACAAATTTCTTTTGTTTTGTGTGTTCGTATTGCATTCTGTGTCCGGCATAGTACCAAGTAACCATTGCTTTTGCATCTCTCCCGCAGTAACCATCAAGTTCTAACTCGACATCATCCCTTATTACGCCAAGCCTTCCGAGAGTTGTAATTAGCTTGTTTTTGTATTGGAGCGCTCTGCGGTTAAACGAGTCTTTTGCAGGGGTAAAGTGAATACTGTGGCCCTTGATTTTTAGTGTCTCCATAATTATCATCTTTTTTTACTTAACTTTCCCAAAATGTTTAGTAGCTCTTTACTTAGTAACTCTTTGTGCTTAAATAACTTTAATGCTTAAATAACTTCCAATGCACACACTAATAAAGGTATTTTTTTAGTATTTATTACAGTAAGTGAGTAGAATTTTTGAGTATGAACTTGGTTAATTGCAGGGGTGGCAGAGCGGTCAAATGCGGCGGGTTACTAACCCGTTATCCCATAAGGATACTCCGGTTCGAATCCGGGCCCCTGCGTCTTGAGTATAAGCGAAAAGCAGGGAGTTAATGCTTAAATATTTGGAGTTTTATTTATTAACAAGTATTAAACAGGAGGTTGTAAGGTATGCGATTTGTGTCAAAAAAAAGTTTCTTATCAAACAAGAAAGGAATTACCTTTTCAAAAACAGGTGTTTGGGTTAGACCTTCTTTAAGAAAACCCTTAACCAAGTTACCAACTGATTATAGAAGTTGGGATGTTCTGAAAAGTTGTATGCGAAAGTTTGAGATACTTGAAAAGCGAAACCCCTATGTGAATAATTCATTAATGCGTGATTATTTGGTTAATATTGCGGCTCTCTTAGCAAGAGATGCGTATCTAATGAGTAATAGGGCTGAGGAAAAACAATTTTTTGACAGTTCTTTTGAACACTTTATGGAACAGGATGGTTGCGATCATTTTTCAGTTCTAAATAATTCTTTATACCTACTTCAAGAACAACCTCTTAGCAAGGAAGAATTCAAAGCTTACATGTGGCGTATGGCAGTTAACTCTCAAAAAGAAAACAATAGAAAATAATCACTAAAATTTAAAAGTGAGTTGTATGAGAGAAAGAGTAATAGTAGAAAAATTTGAACCTACAAACTTCATACCAAAAACCACTAACAAGGTAGGAACGAATCCGGGCCCCTGCGTTTAAGAATAAAAAGATTAACAAAAAAGCTTTTTACACCCCTCACGCTTAGGACCCAATTTTTTCCTTTAAAAAAAGTATGGACACACCCGCTTTTTGCGAGTGTGTCTATTTAATTGTTTTTTTCATTCACTTAATTACTTCTTTTTTCCCTTTGGCATCAAAACAACAGCTATTATCACTATTATGATAATTACTATTGCGATTGCTATTGGTACTGTGTTGTTTGATTGACCTGTTGTCCCCGTAACCGAGATGTTACTACTTGGTGGTGTTGTCCCTGGAGGATTTGTTTGTGGTGGATTGGTTACTGGCGGTGTTATTTCTGGTGGGATGCGAAAGTGAATCTGTTTGCATCCGGTTTTGTGCTTGAGTTCACAGTGTATGTAACATTTGCTGTTTGTCCATTACTTAATAATGGTACAGTGAATTCAACTATTGGATCACTTGCTAGTACTCTGAATTGAGTAGCTGATGTTATTTGTGAAGCATCTGCTGCTACTGCTTTTGGTATTGATTCTACTACTAGGACTTGTTTTTTGTTTGATCCGCTATTATTCTGCACTGATATAGTGAATGTGGATGTGTATGATTTCACTCCTGTAGTGCTTGTGTGTTCCTCCACTTTTACTGTTCTTTCAAAAGAATAGTTGCTTGAATCTGTGATGATTGTTGCAACTTCTTCTGGAGTGTAGAGTGGTGTTCCATCATTTGCCTCAAGAGTAGTTAATTCACTCGCTGTTGGAGTGAATGCTTCTGTTGTGTTAGTCAAAGTAGTTGTGGTTGCTGGAGTTGTGCTTGGTGTTCCTGCAGTCCAACTCGCACCTCCTGTTCCTCCAGTTGGATTAGCACTGCCTGGAGCATAGGTAGTGAAGGTTATTGTAGCATTTGTATCATTCAACAAATATGCTGTTTCTGATGAAGGATTTGTGCTATATACTGCTGGATCTATACACTGAACATAAAAGGTGTATGATGTACCTGCAATTTGGTTAGCAATAACAAAAGAGTGGCTTGTTCCGGCACTTGTCGGACTGCCTGTATTTGAATTATAGTCTATTGCTGTTGTTGAATATTTACAGGTTGCTGTTTCGTTTGTGTTTATTGACAAAGTTACTGGATTGTAACTGAATGAAACACTGTATGTTATTACTGGTGCAGTTGTGTCAATTACAAGTGCTTTTTTTGCTGCTAGTGAGTTTGCATCACTTGGTGTTGCCAAAGTTAGTGGTACTGCATTTCCTCCTGCGTTTTTTATTGTTCCTCCGGCTAGTTCGATTGCTGTTATTGCGTTGTAATCAAGGTCGCTTGTTGTGTCCCCTGCCACTACTGTGTATCTGAATGTTAATTGATTTTTATCTGTGTTTCCTGATCCTGCGTAATATGACGCATTGTGGTCAGTTGTTCCAGTCTCTAATTTTAATACTGGTGTTCCGCCTGTAGTTACTACATATACAGTTTCTGCGAACATTACATTGATATCAATTATTGATCCTCTTCTGTATGTTCCATTTGCTGTGCTTGAATTTACATCCATTGGAGGGTTAATTATTAGGGATTTATTTGAACCGAGCGAATTTGCGTCGCCTGGTGCTGCTAGGGTTAGGGTTGCGTTGTTTCCATTGCTGGTTAATGTGTCTTTAACTGTTCCTCCGTTTAAGTCAAGTGCACCGGTGCCGTTATAGTCTAAGTCAGTTGATGCACTGTTTGCTTGGATTGTGTATCTGAATGTTAATTGATTTTTGTCTGCGTTTGCCGATCCAGCATAATATGTAACTAGTCTGTCAAGGTTACCGTTTGTATTGGTGTCTAAAGCTAGTGTTGGGAATCCTGTTACTGTGACCGTTTCTGAGAAAGTTACATTTACATCAATGACTTCTCCAACAAAATGTCTGCCGTTGGCAGTTGCAGTAGTAACATTAGTTACTGTTGGAGCAGTTGTGTCTACTTTTAGTGCTTTTTTTGCTGCTAGTGAATTTGTGTCTCCTGGTGCTGCTAGTGTTAGTGTCGCATCATTGGTCGCTGTATCTTGAATAGTTGCCCCGCCAACCAACTCAATCGCCGTTGTTGCGTTGTAATCAAGGTCAAGTGATGTATCTCCTGCTTGTACAGTGTATCTAAAAGTCAATTGGTTATTTGAATTTCCTGATCCTGTAAGATATGCGGCATTGTGGTCTGTTGTTCCGGTCTCTAGTTTCAACACTGGTGTTCCGGTTACTGTAACAGCTTCCGAGAACAACACATTGATATCTATTGTCGCTCCTAAACCGTATACTCCATTTGTCTT
>JAPLVQ010000037.1 GCA_026397035.1 Candidatus Iainarchaeum sp. | reverse complement strand
GGGGATTATAGAAGTAGTTTGAATCTTGGTAATGGATTTGTTTTAGCTTATAATGGGAGTGCGCCAGGACAAGGAGGTTCACCGAATTTTTTTATTGCAAAATATTCTCCTAGCGGTACTGTTCTTTGGGCGAAGAGAGGGGAAACAACTTCGGGAATGGCTCAGACGTATGCTAATTCAGTTGCGGTAGATGAATCGGGAAATGTTTATTTTGCAGGGTCTTATTCAGGAAATATGCTTTTAGGTGGAACTTTGCTGACTAAGGATAGTGGATGGGACAGATTTTACGTTGCAAAACTTGATTCAAGCGGAAATCTTGTTTGGGTAAAAACAAGCGATCCTTATTTAGGAAATAATGGTTATGGTCCGGTTTCAATTAGTTATGCCGAGTCAGTTACGGTTGATAAAACAGGTAATGTTTACACTGCAGGTTATTATGAAGGTCCATTAAGTATTGGAGGGAATCCTCTTTTGACTAAGCCCAATAACACGAATTACACTTTCTTTGCTGTAAAGTATAATTCTACTGGAGAGGTTATTTGGGTAAAAAGCGATACGGGTTCTCTTGGAAGAGGGTATGATAATAGTAGCATGAGTAATTCAATATCGGTTGATAATATTGGAAACGTTTATGTTTCAGGACAATATTTTGGAGATATAAATATTAACGGAACAGTAATGCCAACCCAAGAAAGATTTTGGAACTGGTCGCCATTCTTAACAAAGTTTGGAACGAACTAAAAATAGGAAACTATTTAAGAAAAAGATTATTTTTGACTTCGTCTTCTAGTTGGATTCAAACGGTTTGGATTCAAACTGTTTTTGAATTTTTATTTTGTTTAGACTTGAGTTTTTTTCTTTTTCTCTCTTTTAATCGCTTCCGTAACAAAGAATAGTTTCTCAAAAGAAAATTCTTTTTCAAACTTGTGCCGCTCAAGTTCTTTAAGTACTTCCTCATTCTCCGGTTCTTTAATCTTCAAATCCATGCAAATGTTTTTCTTTAACAAATCCCAATCATCAATCGCGCAAACAGAAGGCTCTTCATTAACAGGGGCTATCTCTTTTATGGTGCTGCTTTTTTTATTTCCTGCAGTTGTATTGTTATTTTCTTTACTATTATCCTTGCTATTATCCTTGCTAGTATCTTCTTCTCTCTCATCTTTTCCCCTACTCATCAAAAACATTAACCTTTTTGCGAACTTCTCTATTGGGGAAAGCTGAATAACTATAACTTCAGGCTCTTTTTCTTCCTGCCACCTGCTTAAACCAAAATCTTCTGGATAAGAGAATTTACGCGCGAGATGTTTTGTTAAGAAAATATCTTTACCAATAGTCAGGAAAAACTTTTTCTCAGTATCCGTAACGCTTTTTGATAAATCCGCTAAATCAAGCTCATCAAGGAAGAGTGATTGAAGATCAAAGAAAGTCTTTGAAATCTTATTCATACCATTAATTTTGTTTTTAATATCTAAATCAGGATTTTGAACTCCGGATTTTTGGGATTTTTGTTTTGACTGCTTCTTTGAGTACTTCTCAAGAATTGCTACTGCATTTGAGAGAGTATTAAGCGCTTTAGCTAACTGTTTCTGCTTAACACAAAAATCATTCAATTCCGCTGAAATCGCGTTACAAAGCATTTCCTGTTCAGAAAAAGGAAGAGAAGAAGACTCTTTTGCAATACTCTCAAGCTCCCCGCCGTACTTAATTTTAGTGATTATTTGGTGCTTCAAACCTTCTTTTACAAATTCCTTTACTCCAATAAAACCTGAAAGCCTTTTCCCTGCGAAACGCTTTTGAATTGAAGAAATGTTTCTTAAATTATTCAGTAGATTCACTGCCGAACGAAGCATAATCGCGTGATTTTTTGACAATTCAATACGCAAAGGAGTAAAATCGATTTCCTTTGGTTTCTTATTAACAACTTCTTTTTCACTAACAATTTGATTGTCATCAATTTCTTCCCCAAGCGCCAATTCTTTTTCGTTTTCACCAAGTATTTGAGTTATTGACTGTTTATTTGATTTTAGCTTAGAAGCGAAGGCGTTTTTATTGATTGAAGTGAGGTCTTGGAAAGCATTGGATTTGTTATTTTTTTCTTCTTTATTAGCACTCTCCTCAATTTGTTTAGCGTAAAACTTTTTCCAGTTTTTTAAATTCTCGGGATACACACGCTTAAAAAAACGCATTATTGAATCAAGATCGTGCGGAATTTTTATCCTCTTAATATCCTCATTCCTTTCATAAGCCGCTCCTTTAATTAATAACTCCGAAAGCGAACCCCTTTCTTCGCTAAGAGACTCACGGTCAACAAAATACAAATCACCATTCTCATCAGCAATCTTAATTACTGATTTGAAATAATTTGGCTCAATCCGTTCATCAGTAAGAAGGCGGGTAACAAGTTCAGAAGGAACATAATAATAAATCACGGCCTTTTTGTGATCCTTGTATGAACGAAGAAGCCTTCCAACCTTTTGAACAAAAGAAGTCGGATTGTATATCGGGCTAGCGATTATCCCGTGCGATGCATAAGGAAAATCAATACCCTCTCCTAAAGTGCCGACAGAGATTAAAACATTAAATTTTCCTTCAGCGAACTGACGCTTTAAATCATTAAAATGATTCCGCGTATTATACTCTTCGGACTTTGAATGATAAGATTTTGAAACTTTCTCGCTAAATTTCTCCGCAAGCATTTGATTTAGTAAATCAGCTTTTTTTATTCTATTAACAAAAACAAGGGTTTGAACACTGTCCTTTTTACCAATATGAAACTGCCCTTCAAGAATTTTTTGAATTCCCACAAAATCAGTGCTTTTTGAAGTAAAAACATCCGCTTCCTCGTCTTTAACCTCTTCAACACCCGCAGCAATTTCTTCACTTTGAGTTACTTGATTTTTATTTTTATTATGCTCTTTATTTGCGGTTGAAAGCATTATTTTTTCAACTTCATCCATT
>JAPLVQ010000056.1:749-2021 GCA_026397035.1 Candidatus Iainarchaeum sp. | reverse complement strand
CAGCTGAAGGAATAGGAAAATCTTTGGGATTAAGCAACTCAATGATTCAATACACTCACGTTGAATTAAGAAACACGGTTTATGAACCTGATTTCAAAAAAATTCCTTTTAGCGAAAGAGCATTATTTTTGCCTCATTGTCCGCGAAACGCAGCCGTATGCAAAGCAATTTTGGATGAAGAAGGATACCACTGCAAGCACTGTGGTTCATGCAATCTTGATGCGGCAATAAAGCTTGCAAAGAAAAACGGTTACACAAAAATATATATTGTTCCGGGGGGAAGCTTAGTAAAAAAAATACTTGAAAAAGACAGACCCAAAGCAGCCATAGGGGTATCCTGTTTTCACGAAGCGGTAATGGCTTTTGAATTAACAAAACAAGTGAAAATAATCCCGCAAGCGGTTTTGTTGCTAAGGGACGGATGCAAAGACACGTTGATTAATTTGCCGCTGCTTGAAGAGAAACTATTGCTAATAGACGAAAATGTTTTGACAAAAGAAGGAAAATTGAAGAAAATATAGCTGCTTTTGAGACGGAAAAAAATTTAGATTTTAAATATCTTCAAGCAACTCAACAAATCTCTTTATTTCGCAAAAATCTTTCGCAATAAAAACAGGATTGTATTTTCTTAACTGGTTTTCGGTAGAAATTCCGCCGAGTTTAGCAATAAATTTTACACCTAATCTTTGGCACATTAACCCATCCTGGATAGAATCCCCAATAAAAACAACCTCCTCTTTTTTCAGTCTCAATTTATTAATTGCTTTAAGAAGCGGCTCAATATCCGGTTTTTTGTGCTCAACATCGTCGCTTGTAAGAATAAATTTTAAATAATTTCTTGTTTTCTTGTCAAAAACTTCATTAACAAACATATGCCTTGAACCGGTAATAACAGCAAGAAAAAATCTATTAGACATTTCTTCCAAAAAACTTTTTGAGTCCTTAAACCATAATTTTCTTGCCTTGTGCTTTCTTAATAACTTAACAAAACTCTTTCTTCGGTATTCAACAAAACTAAATAAATCAAAACTGGTTTTTTTTGAGTCCATTAAATAATAAGCGATATCCCTTGAGTGAAACTGGCTAAGTTCCCTTAACTTTTGCTTGGTAACCTTATACCCGGCATACTTAATTGCCGCAGCATCGCTCGCCATTATCAGGGGAATAGAATCAATCAGGGTTCCGTCCAAATCCAGCAAAACCGCTTTAATGTTCATTAAAATCCAAGAAGAGTACGCCAATAAACAATATAAACCTAATCAAGTAGAAAAT
>JAPLVQ010000056.1:0-735 GCA_026397035.1 Candidatus Iainarchaeum sp. | reverse complement strand
GAACAAGTAAAACTATTCAACTAACAAAGCTGAATAATTTCAGCCCTGATAGTGCAGCGGTCAAGCACCCCGCCTTCTCAAGGCGGTAACCCGGGTCCGAATCCCGGCCAGGGTATTAAGGAGCCGATTATTTATTCATTTTTATTGTTTTTTGGTAGTTTAAAAAGACCAGTTGTTGAGAATATGGGGATTAGTAAACCTTTAATTTTAATTTATGCTAATTGTCAAGGCACGCATATAAAAGACAAATTAAACTCTGCTTTTGGGAGCAAATACGATTTTGCCGAGGTAAAAAAAGTACACTTGATGGGTCCGGAGGACTTGGATGAACTGTACCGCTTATTGCCTACAGTGGATGTAATTATTTATCAATCAGTAAACGATAACTATGTTTCTAATACTGGCTGTAAAGATCCAAGATTTGAAACAAAATCTGTATTAAAACAAGTCAAAACTAATTGCGTGAAAATATGGTTTCCAGTTTTATATTTTATGGGTTATTCGCAGGACAAATTCATCCACGAAAAAAGTCTGGCGTTTGGCGAATTTTGTTCTCATGATCCAGAAATAATAAGAACCTTTCTTAAATCAAATTCGGAAATAAGCTTTATGAATAACATTTCCAAGTTATTAAATTTGGATTATTATTCTGAAGAATATTTGCTCAACAGGGCTTTTTCCTCTGTTGAAGAACTGCGAAAAAGAGAAAGACAAGCAATAGAAATTTATTCCGGG
>JAPLVQ010000088.1 GCA_026397035.1 Candidatus Iainarchaeum sp. | reverse complement strand
CAATATTTATTGTTATTGTTTGTCTTTCTCCCGCATTTGTTTCGTTTGCAAGACTGTTAATTAGTGCTATATCAAACTGTGAGCCGTTCGCGTTTATGTATGCTGTGAGAGGGAGTTTGTCTCCGGCTTCTTGAGTACTTGGCATTGCGCAGATTTTAATATTTCTGTAATACTTGTAATCAGTGGATGTTTTGTTTTCAATTAATTTAATCCAATTATCTTTTTCGCTTCCTTGCTGGTTTCCAGGTAAGATATTTAGCACTTTAACTTCTTCAACTAGGGGGTTTGTTCCAAATATTGTCAATGGAGGAGCTGTACTTATAGTACCGCTTTGAATAGCAATTGCGGATGTACCAACTGTCTGTGGTTGTAAAGTAGTAAATGCCCCTGTTGATGGGCTCTTTGTGGTTGAATCTTGAGGACTTGTTCTAGCACTGCTTGTTCCCAAATTAGCGCCTGGCGGGGATGATTGAGAGGGTGATGCTATTGAAGGGGGTTGTATTGGTTGTGATGTTGATGTTAAATTAGTCGGAGTTTGTACTAGGCTTGTAAGTGGAGGAGCAGAGGCAATTGGTTTTTTGATTTTATCATCAGTGCTTATAGTTATTCTGCTTACTCCAGTAAAGTTTTTTCCGTTAGCTTGGTTAGTTTTTGGTTCTATCACAAATTGCAATTGTTCTCCGGGAACATTTGAGTATACTGTTCCTGTTACGCACCCTCCGTCTTTTGAGGCAAATAACAAAGTTGGACTTACAAGGGATATTTTTCTTGTTCCTTCTTTTGTCAAATCTGTAAGGTTAATGCATGGATAACTATCACCTGTTTTTACAAAGCAATTGTCTCCGAATGCCCCGTTGAGTACGTTTGAAACCATTTGAACTATTGCGGTAGTGAATTTGTCTTTTGTTGATTTATCATTACTTCTGCTTACTGAATTATCAATGGTTACTTCAATGGTTTTTCTATCATTTCCTGTCATGCACATTTGTGCTAGCGTTCCTTGGAGTGCGCCTTGTTTTAGAACAACTTTGTTTCCTATTCCTGTGCTTGTTACTCTCTTGTCGCTTTTGTATCTTTTTTGCGCGATTTCTTTTGCGATTAGTTCAAATGAAGGGTCAGTAGTTACTGTTGTGAGCCATGTTCCATAATCTGTTCCTTCATCAAGTCCTAAATCCAGCGGATTGAAATTTAAAACGTTATTCATTGAAGGGAGGCATTCTTTTGTAATTAACTTTGGAAGACCGTTTATTGGCATTACTTTTACAGCTATTACGGGGGTCATTGTTTCGAGTCCTTGGGTTGTTGCTTTGAATGCTCCGCTAATTCTAACTCTATAATATCCGCATCCTTCAAGTTCCCTGTCAAGATATACTTTTCTGTCATATCCTGTCATCGCAATTGGTTTCAAAAAAGCAATGTCTATTGATTCAGAGAGTACAGTGAATCCTGTTGACATTGGCGTTTCCCTAAATGGAGTAGTGTTTGCTCCTTCGTATTCTTTTCCATTTAATTCTCTTTCAAGTATTTCAGTAGTTATTTTGTCATTTTGTAAATAGAGGTCTATTGGTTCTACTGGTATTCCCAGTTCATCAAATGTACATGCGCCTGTACTCATACAACCCATTACGTCTTCGCTCGCCTGTGTTCCGTATCCTTTTGCCTGCGCTTTGGATATTTGCGCTCTTATCGCGCTCGCAAGGTATTTTGCGGCATCTTTTGCATCACAGTATCCTTGGTTGCAGCTTGGCCCGCTGACTATTTTTGGAGCAGTTATTTGTTCTTTCTTTGTTTCTGCTTTTGGCGTGCTTGGGTCTTTACATATCGTTGCGTTTATTTTTGTTCCTTTGACATGCTCTGCCCCGATTTCTGTTCCCGCATAAAGACTTATTCCAAATGGCTGTGAAACCATTTGAGTTTGGCTGATTTCTGAAACCGCGTTTACAATTACTTGGTATGTTTTTACGTTCATGTTCGGAATCGCTGTCATTACTGATAGAGAAAGGTTAACCGCTTGTCCTGGTGTTATGCTTACTTGAGGAAGGAAAAGCATTACTGATTTCATCATTGGGGATACTCCAAACATTTGAGGCATTTTTGCTTCTGATGCGGAAGACGCTCCAAGTATTCTTACGGGTTCAGCGCAGGTGTTTGTCACTGTAATCATTTTTGCGGTTTGCGCTCCTTCAATGGGAAAATAGAATCCTTCTCCTTCAGTAAGCAGTCTTGCTTTGAGGCAATTATATCCTGAATAAAATACCGAAACATCTATTTGCCCAAGTATTCTTAAAGTATTATTGTAATAAGCGCTTGATGCAGGAGCGTAGTTTGCTAGTCCGCCATACCCTCCATACATGCTTCCTCCGTTATAACTGTTATAACCGCTATTTCCATTGTACCCGTTATACCCATTATTGTACAAGCTTCCGCTGTACCCGTAAGTTGGTGAAGAATAGTTGTTGCTATTGTATCCGTTACTATAGTATCCATTGTAACCATTATTGTACGAAGTTGATCCATTAAGACCGTTACCGTTTCCATAAGTATTACTGTATCCCGTTGCGTTTCCGCTTGTTCCGTAACCTGTAGTTCCGTAACCAGAAGTATAAGTTGTTCCGGTTATCCCTGAATTATTTACAAATCCTGCTGTGCCTGAATTACTAGCGCTTGGATAATTATTATACTGATTATAATAATTATAATTATCAAGCTGTCCTGTACGGTTTGCGAGCTGGCCCATTTTTCCGCTTATTTCTATTGTTGCCCTTGCTGGTTCGGAGATTTTTGAATTCGCCTGAGCAAATACTACTTTGGGTGGAACAATAGACTGTCCAGGTAATAGTGAAACATTTCCTGAGGGTTCTACCGTTAAACGTACATTAGCCTGCTGGAAGTAACTACTATTAACTGAAAAAGAAATATTATCTACAGGAAAACTTGAAATATTTGAAATAAACATTGGTTCTGCCGCAACCGCTTTTTGGGTTAAATTGCTTTGCGCAAGCCACAGAGTCAATTGTGGAGGATAACTTAACGCGAATGTTGGATTAGTTGTTTTCACAATTACTGAAATTGTTTTCTTCAAGGAATTAGAATCATAAACTAAACTAAATGTCTGAACTTCTTCTCTCACAGAAGCTCTTTCAAAATAATTTGTCGCAGAAACAGTTACTTGTTTTGTTTCCCCAGGCTGTATGCTTAGTTGGACATCAGAAGCGACTTCTATTCCCGAACTTAGATTTACTTTCTGTTGTTTTTTTGTCAAATTTAATGTTTCATCACACTTATTTGTAAAGTCTATTGAAGTAGCATCAGTCGCTCCAGGTAGACCAATCATGCTTAGTGTTACACTTGTCGGCTCAGCAAGCAGGCATGCAGGATCAAGTTTTCGATT
>JAPLVQ010000055.1 GCA_026397035.1 Candidatus Iainarchaeum sp. | reverse complement strand
CTGTCGCGATCTTGAGCGCCGCTCCAGCGGCGCTGCGCGCGACACTTAACATTAACACAGACCTTAAGAAATAATTAGCGCGTCAACTTATCTGCGGGTCTCGCTAGACCGCGCAGTATTGTTGACGCAAAAGAATAAAAATGCTCCCTTTTTCTTATTCTTGCACTTTTTTGATGCACACTGGCCATACGAAGCACCTAAAAAATATGGGGGAGATAATGCTTATGAAGAAGAAGTGGCTTTTTCAAACCATTATTTAAAAATGTTTTTTGATAAGTTAAAAGATTTTGGGCTTTGGGATAATACAACAATAATCTGCTTTTCAGATCATGGCGAAGACCTTGACGGAATGTATCTTAATGATAAGGGTGGAAAAAGATTAGGTCATCCTGAAGAGTCTGGGCATGGTTGTTTACTATATGATCAGACACAAAAGGTTCTCTTTATGGCTAAAGATACTAATTTACCTAAAAATAAAAAGATGCTCACCCAAGTAAGACTTATTGACATATTCCCAACAATTGCCGAACTAACAGCTGTAAAGATTAAATCAAAAATAGATGGTAAATCAGTGCTTCCAATAATAAATGGTTTAGAAAAAGAGAATAGGGTTGGTTATTCAGAAACATTTTACCCTGAAGAACAAGGTGCAAAAAATAAAAGCTTAAGTTTTGCAAAGAACAAAAAAGCATTGAGGATAGACAATGAATACAAAGTCATATTTAATGTAGGTTCTGATTCAGTCGAGCTTTATGATTTGCAAAATGATTCTAACGAAAAAGTAAACTTAAATCAGTAGTTAAGCTAGCCACTTTTTGAACCAAATAGCGGCATTTTTTATAACTTTTGTTCGGATAGTTGAGTCTGAAATGCGATGATTTGCATCTTTTACAAAAATAATTCTTTTTGGTTCATTTGCGTCTTTAAATGCCTCTTTTCCACATAGTAGCGGAATTTCTTCATCTAGCTCACTGTGGATGAAAAGTATTGGGCAATTAATTTTCTTTATTGAATTTAGTACATTTTTGTATTCAGCTTTATGTGAATTAGTGGGAGTACCAAAACTTACAACACAATCAATGTTAGCATTTGCTGCAACTGTCAAAACAACAGCTGCGCCTAAACTATTTCCGCACAAGCCAATCTTTTGTGGATTAAATTGTTTAATAAAGAACAATGCACTCTCAAGATCTTCAATCCTGTTTTTCAAGTTTAAATCTTTTTCAGACCCTTCGCTTTCTCCACAACCTGAACAATCAAATCGCAAAAAAGCAAATCCTTTAGGCACTAAGAATTTTGCTAATTCAACTACTTTTTGAGTTTGTTTTGTACTTACCCGCCCATGTACGTATATAACAAAAGCTTTTGGTATTGCAACAGGAAGCTCAAGAATACCAGTGAGCTTTTGACCGCGTTTATTCTTAAAAAACACTTTCTTTTCATTTATACAACTAGGCAGCCCTTGCATAAATAGCATAATTCAGGATAACTGTATAAATATTTCCTTTGTTTCATTTTATCATGATTAGGAGTGTAATATTTGATATTGGTGACACCTTAGTTGAATCTCTTCGTGATAAAAATGGGTTTTATGAAGAGTATGTAAAGTTTCTTAAAACCCATGACTTGCAGTTTTCAATGCCGGAAATTAAGAAGGCGCATAATTATGCAATACAAAAATATAAAGCATTAGAAAGAAAACGAAAACAACCGACTGATTTCTATTTTGAGAAACAATTCTTTCTTGGTTTGGGGATTAAAAAAAACAAGACGCTTGCCAGATTGTTGAATACTGCATATTTGGAATATCGAATACGAACGAGCAAGTTAATGCCCAACACAAAGGAAACTTTATCAGAACTCAAAAAGTCAGGGCTTTTGCTGAATGTAATAACAAACACAAGCGACGATACTAATAGAGTTCTGGCAAAAAAATATGGAATTTACAAATACTTTGACCGCTTCCTAATGTCACACGAAGAAGGAACCATAAAAAGCGAGTTCAAAATATTCCACTTACTCTTAGAAAAACTCAACAAAAACAGAAAAACCAAGATATTGCCAAATGAGTACCTAATGGTTGGCAATAATTTAAACGAAGACACTGCGGCGAGACAAGTCGGAATGAAAACAGTAATACTAACCAGAATAAGGGACGAAAACAAGAACCTTCAAAGTTTTGAACCAGATTATTATATTAACGATTTAAATGAAATAGGGATTGTCATTGCAAAATTAAACTCCTGCAACCCTCAATGAACAATGTTTTGAGAGAATTCACTCTTTCTTCTCCGGCCTCATTTGAGGAAAGAATATCACGTCTTTAATAGTTTGAGAATTAGTCAAGTAAATTACGAGTCTGTCTATTCCTAAACCCATTCCACCTGCTGGGGGCATCCCGTAACCAATAGCTTCAATAAAATCATCATCTAAAGGGTGATTCTCGCCTTTAGCTTTCCCCTGGTCTTTTTGTTCTTCAAAAAAATGTCTTTGAAGAATCGGATCATTTAATTCAGAATAACCATTACATAATTCATTACCAAGAACATAACATTCAGTTCTTTCAATTAATCTAGCGGGATCTTCCCTTGAAGGCTTGCATAAGGGAGTAGTTTCTTTAGGATATTCAAGCACCCAAGTAGGCTGGATTAATTCAGCCTCGCAAAAGTGCTCAAACAGTTCAGCAACAACAAGACCCCATTTTCTTTCATCAGCATTAACTTCAACACCTTCTTTTTCAGCAATCTTGAGTAGTTCCTCAAGAGACATTTCTTTGGGATCCTTTCCAATCTTTTCTTTAAGAGCATCAAGCATTTTAATTCTTTTCCAAGGCGCTTTAAAATCAATTTCAGCACCATTGTAATTAATTTTAGTCGAGCCATTAACTTTCTTTGCGATAAACTCAACCATTTGCTCAGTAAGCTCAATCATATCATTCAAATCAACAAAAGCCCAGTAATACTCACTCATAGTAAATTCAGGGTTATGAGTTTTATCAACATCCTCATTTCTAAAATTCTTGCAAACAGTATAAACTTTTTCATAACCTCCAACAAGAAGCCTTTTTAAATAAAGCTCGGGAGAAATACTCAAGTAAAAAGTTGATTTCCACGCGTTAGAAACAGTAACATAGGGTCTAGCTGATGCCCCGCCATAAGTCGGCTGAAGAGTCGGAATCTCTACTTCTAAAAATCCTTTAGAATCTAAATATTCCCTCCAAGCGGAAATTATTTTAGAACGCTTAACAAAAGTTTCTTTAATTTCAGGATTCATTACTAAATCCAAGTAACGCTTTCTCTGCCTAATTTCAATATCCTGTAAACCATGAAACTTTTCTGGTAACGGAAGAATACTTTTTGAAACAATTTCAAGAGAATCCACTAAAATACTTAATTCGCCTCTTTGTGTACGATAAACTTCCCCCTTTGCTCCGACAAAATCCCCCATATCAATATATTCAAGTAATTCAAAAGCCTGGGAAGAAGAAACTTCTTTTCTTAAAAAAAACTGAATAACTCCCTTTGAATCAGCTACTTTTAGAAAAGCAATCGCACCAAAAGAACGTTTAGCCATTACTCTGCCTGCAACGCTAAACTTTGGACCCTTCTCTTCATTTTTCAATTCCCCAAACTTTTCTTGCAAATCTAAAGAATAGGCAGTAATTGGAAACTTATAAGGATAAGGATTAATGTTCTTATCCCTAAGCTTACGCAAATTATCCTTCTTAGCCTTAACCAAGTCATTATCCATAAAGAATATTCCCCACGTTTAATTAAAAAAGGCTTGTGTTTCGGGGGAGAATTTATAAACACCAGAAGCTAAATATGATTATGACTAGCCCCAATAGACCAAAACTTTTGCCACCCCGCCTCGATGCGCTTACTGGACGAAGAGCGATACAAAGAAGAGGCGAACCAATTATTTATCCAGAAAGCGGGATTGATACTGCCACAATGAATAAAGTTATTGGAAGATTAAGACTTGCAAAAGAAAGAACGATTGAATTAAAGTACAGAGCAAAACCGGTAGAAAGAGAAAGAAAAAGACTCAAAAACAAAATACTTGCTGAATTAGAAACCACAATACACAGCATGACTCCTGCACAAAAGGAAAAGTTCTTGCCACTAATCAAAAAAACAATTGAACACGAAATTACTGATGAAACACTTTCCCCTAAAGGAGTTGATGAAAGCAGATTAGGAAGACTACTCCACGAGTTTAGGGAAAGCAAGCACAATCAGGTACTTTCTCATAGCACTGAACTATTGAGACCAAAATCAAGGGTTACTGGAAAAGATATCGCAAAAAGATTTTTGGGTAGAGAAGTACTTGAAGAAGCAAGAAAACATGAATTAAATCCTCTTGCCAGCAAAATATTAGCACGAATGGTCGTTACTAGAAGTGACTTAAATTATAAAGGAACCAAAATAAGTGTTATACCTCCAAGAAGTATCCTATTAATGAGCCTAATTAACGCCGCGGGAGAAAAAAAAGCAATAGAAGTGCTTAGTGCAGTTTCTTTGAAAGCACAACAAATACTCAAAACGGCAAAAGAAACAAACAAAATAGTAGCCGGAACGAAACAATACAGTGATGCATTTATTAACGCGGCAATTGACTTGACATCCCCTTCAACTGAATTGGAAATGGCTTTAATGAACAAGACTTCATTCGCTAAAGACACATATAAGGAAATAAACGTTAGACAGACAGCCATAAAAGCAGCAAGAATCAAAGTTGGAGTAACTCTTACAAAACAAGAATATGAGAGACTTAATAAAGAAAATTATGCCTTAAGGCAGGAAATCCTAATTTTTGTTCAGAAAAATCACCTGTTTGCGCATGAAGTCTTTAACTAAGAAAGCTGTACAAAAAGTTACACCTAAAACTTGAGATTCTTTAATAATAGTCAGTAACGCTACTTATTCATGGACATTGAGTTTGTCTGGAGTTCATTCTAATTATAGGCTCACCAAAAAAGGGCTCCAGACAACTTATATTTTCACCTCATTTAAATTAATTAGTTCCTTTGTGAAAGGATTTACAAAGGAACAAACAATCAACTTCTTCTGGCGGGCACTGCTAAACTTCAATAAAAAAAATCAGCAAATTAAAAAAAATAAACAAAAAAGGAGTTGATTTAATGGATAATGAAAAAGAAAATAAAAGAAGGGATTTAGTTTGGCAACAGCATAGCACCAACTAAGATAGGACTACTTGGCGGAATCGGGCCAGAAGCGACTGGAAATTTTTATTTAAACTTAATAAAAACCATCCAAAATGAGTTGAAAATACAAAATAATTCTCAATTCCCCCAAATAATAATTAACAGCATCCCTGCACCAGAACTGATTGATGGAGCAATAAATAGTATGGAATTAGAACCTTATTTTGAAGGAATAAGAGAACTAAACAAATTCGGCGCAGAGTATATTGCAATGATTTGTGAGGTACCAATAATAGATTTGCGCGAGGCGGTACAAAAAGAACTTACACGAAAGAAAATCAAAACCATGCTTGTTATTGGCACACCAAATACAGTGAAAACATTGTATATGTTTGAGGGAATACACGCAATTACCCCTACAGAAAAAGAACTGCATAAAATAAGCAGAGCAATTGTTCTATTCAACAGAGGGTTCCAAAAAGAAAGACAAAAAAATAAAATAATTAAAATCTGCAATAAATACCATCCCCAAAAACCGGAAACAATACTTGTGGGATGCACAGAACTGGAATTAATGCTTGCGGATACGAAATTTCAAAAAATCGAGCCGATGAAGATTTTAGTGAATGCAATTGTAGAAAAACTCGCAAAAACAAGAGGATTAAAAACACAAAAGGAGATGATTATATGAGTATGAAGAATACAAAAGAAAGTGAAAAAATGGCTAAAGAAACTGAAGTAATTATTGATCCTTGGGGAAAAGAACTCGTGCAGGATTACTCGCGCT
>JAPLVQ010000145.1 GCA_026397035.1 Candidatus Iainarchaeum sp. | reverse complement strand
AGGAGACGGATATATTGACAAAAAAAGGGTTGAATGCAAAGAACCAGATATCGGAATTATATCATATTTTAAGAAATGTGTTTCAAGAAGTTTTTATCTTAATACACAAATAATCGATATGCAAACGTATAAAAAAATAAGAGTTTATTCTTCTGATTTGTGTCGCTTTTTTAAAAACAATTTCCCAGAATCTGCTTTGTTATCTGGGAAATTAACCGTTCCTAAAAAAATAATGATGGCAAAAAACGAAATCGTGGCGCAGTATATAAGGGGATTATTTGATGCTGATGGAGGGGCACACGCAAGATTTGTATATTTAAATAGGATAGATGAGCACCTGTTAAAGACAGTTCAGATCTTGCTACTTAGATTTGGGATATTATCCAATCTTCGTGACGCAAAAGTAAAATCAAGACCAGAGTGGAAAAGTAAAAAACAATATCGCCTTGATATAACTGATTTTGAATCTCTGAATTTATTTGCTAAAAAAATTGGGTTCACGAAAAAAGGAAAGAAACACAAAACATTAAAAAGGATTTTGGGCAAGCAGTCAAAAAAGAAAAGAAACTCAAAGTTAGTATCCCCATTTACATATAAAGAAATGAAAGAGTTTATGGCAAAAAACGATATTCCGCGAGAGAGTCTAAATTATAGACTAATTCAGCAAAGAACAGAATCTAAAAGAATGAATTACGAAACTTTGAACAAATACTGTCTAGTTCCTTTGTTAAAAAATGCAAGCAAAATAAACTCAAAAGCTAGGAAAAAGTTAAGACAGATTAACTACCTTCTTGGCGGGGGTTACTTAACTTTTTGTGAAATAAAAGAAAAAAGCATTTCCAAGAACAAGGAATTACTTATTGATATATCAGTTCCAAAAACAAAAAACTTTGTGGCAAACGGGTTAATTGTTCATAATTCAATAGCTGCAGGAGCAAAAATTCCTTCTGAAAAATTAAATGAATTTTTGGAACTACTTGATAAGAAAATTGAGGAACAATTGAATAATTCTAAGAAGCTTTAAAACTTAAGTGGATACTTTTATCTTAATTGCTGGAGTTTTTTATTTCGTGATAGCTTTTCCAAAATAGCTTTAAGCATAGATTTTATTTCTTTTTGGGTTTTGTTCAGCCATTTTGCAGTTTGACTTATTCCCATTTGTTGCTGGGCAAAACCAAAAACCCCTGCCACAAGTATCCTTTCCTCAGCAGACAATTCCCCGATTGCCTGAGTAATAATTATTTGTTTTTCCCCCTCAAGTAGATTTGTTAAAGGAGTTATTGAGGTTGCAGGAACTATTATTTTTCTGCTTCCAGTGTGTGAAGAACTATCTTTTTGATATACCACCCCCTGAATAATTCCTCTCTTTTCTGCTTCCTCGTTGATGCTTGACCTGTAAATTTCCCAACGCCTCCTAACACCAGCGAGTAATTTTCTTCTAAAAGCAGGCGTTTTACATACTTCCCTCATTCGTTCTTTGTGCGCTTCCAACACTAAAGGATCTTGATAACGCAGAATCATTTGCATACTGCGCGCCGACCTATTAGCAGCCCAATATCTTTTAACGCCAGCGTGCAAATTTCTTTTATACATGGCTGTTTTATGAATCAGCCTCATTCTCCTTTTATGGGCTCTTGCGTACGCTGGATTTTTGTAGCGTTCTAACTTTTGTTCTCTATCCCTTTTTACATATGCTGGGTCTTGGAAACGTTTATTCATTCGTTCTATATTTGCACGTTCAAATTCTGGGTTTTGGTGGAGTGCTGTCATGTGTTCACTGCCGCGTACTTTGTGCTTTCGTCTGAACTCTGGGTTTTGGTGGAGTGCTGTCATGAGTTGTCTACCTCGCTCCCTATTAGCTCTTGCAAATTCGGGATCTTGATTGCGTTTTAACATCCTTTCTCTATTAGCAAGTATTGATTTTGGACTCTGTGCCAACCTTTTATTCTTGTCTCGTTCATTTTTCATTCGATTTAGGGCGGCTAATAATTCAATTTTTGGCGCGTGTTCGAGTTTTGTAATAGCAAAAGAGCCTGTTGCGGGAAAGTATCTTTTTTTGACTTCCTCAATTGACTCGGTAGGGTGGTAACGTTGCTGCAAGAATTGAACTGTTTGCCCAACAGAATTTCCATTTTTGAGCAGAACAAGTGCCTTAGCTCTTTGATGCAATCCCAAATGCTTAAGTGAAGCCATCCCTTAATATCAATTCATACACACTTATAAATAATTGTCTAAAGGGATATATTTCAATAGGCGCGGCTTAAGGTCAGCCCCAGCATAGTTGCTTTCAGGTATGTTTTTAATCCTAAATAAACATAGATTTAGTATTCTTTAAACAGGGGAATGATTAGATGGTTTCTGAAAAAGAATCAAAAATGGAAATAAAAGAATTCTTAAAATCAAAAATTCCCGAAGTAGAAAAAAACATTGAAAATTTCATCCCGCGCACTTCAACAAAAAAATGGATTGAAAGCGCACTAGGAAAAACTATTTTTGAACTCGATTTAGAAGCTTACAATAAAGGAGTAAACGAACCAATTTGGGAACTACTTGATAGGGGTGGAAAAAGATTCCGACCGATAATGACTTGCCTAGTTGCAGAAGCCGTTGGGGGAAAATTTGAAGAAGCAATGAAACTAGCACCAATGGTAGAAATAATTCACAATGGGTGCGTTGAGGAAAACACTATTGTTTGGATGGCGAATGGAACACCAAAGAAAATGAAAGATGTACAAATTGGGGAATATGTTTTATCTGTTGATAAGCACGGGCGATTAAAAGAAAGAAGAGTAATGCACAAACATGACAACGGTGTAAAAAAAGTACTCGCTGTTAAAACAAACAACCGTACAGTGAGTGCGACTGAAGAGCATCCTTTCTTAACTGTTGGAAAAACTTGTCCAGAAAATGGAAGTGTTGGGGCAGGATTTAAATGGGTTAGAATAAAAAATTTGAAAAAAGGAGATGTGCTTGTTATAACGGAATCTGCTTGCGCAAACACAGTAACTTTACAAACAGATAATGTACAATTTCAAAAAATAAAACAAATATCTGCCCCACAATTGGGGTTTGTTGAAGTAAGAGAAGTTATTGAAGAAGCAAATCCGGTTCAAACTTATGATATTGAAGTTGAAGAAACCCACTCTTACATTGCAAATGGAATCGTGGTTCATAACACCCTCATGCAAGATGATGTGGAGGACGATTCGCAGGCAAGAAGAGGAAAGCTTTGCACGCACAAAGTATACGGCGTGGATACCGCAGTAAATACAGGGACAATAATGTACTTCTGGCCGATGGTAAAAATACTTACTGACGAATTCAAACTCGGTGATGAAAAACGATTACAAATTTATGATATCTTTATACGAGAACTTTTGCGCGTTTGTTCTGGCCAGGCATGGGACATTGCATGGCACCACGGAGGATTTACTCCAAACGAAGCGCAATACTTGAACATGTGACTCTCAAAAACAGGAGTCTTGACAAGATTCGCCTGCCAGCTCGGGGCGATTAGTGGAAACGCAACAAAAGAACAACTAGAAGCACTAGGAGATTTTGGACAAATCGTTGGAGTAGGATTTCAAATACAAGATGATATACTTGAATTAACTGAAGATAAATTCAAAGAAGGAAAAGGAAGTGTAGGCGGAGACATTCATGAAGGAAAAAGAACACTTATAATAATTCGAACGCTTGAGAAAGCAAGTGCTAAGGATAAAAAAAGACTAATAGAAATACTTGACTCCCACACGCTTGATTCAGGTGTTATTCAGGAAGCTCTAGATATTATCAACAAGTATGATGGAATTGCTTACTCAAAGAAAAAAGCCGAAGAACTTGTTTTAGGCGCTTGGGCAAAAGCAGACAAAGTTCTAAAAGAAAGCAATGCGAAAAAATTATTGAAAAAGTTTGCCGAGTATTTGGTTGATAGGAAGATTTAAGCTAATTTATATATACTAGTTTGATTATTCAATAGTTTAGACAGTTGATAAATATGCAATTTGGTTTTAAAGACAAGAAAATTTTAGGGGCATCAGTCTTAATTTGGTTCATTAGTTTCATTACTTTTCAATTTGTCATTAAATATTCCTTGCCTGAGCCAGCGTATGCAATTGTATATGCCAATTTGTTTTTTTCTTCAGCAGCTAAGACTACTAACCCCTTGATTATTGCATCAATAGTTATGGGAGTTGTTATTGCGATTGTGACTTTCTTGATTTTAAGAAAAGATCCAACTCAAAAGCCTTTGGATAAAGCCCTTAAATCAAGCGCAAAAATAGCTTTTATTTCAACAATATTGACACTCGCTTATAATGTATTGATTTTGATTGCTTATCAAATTTGGAAAAATTCATTTTCAGGATTCTTTGCTATTTTAACACAAAATTTCAATTCAAGTGGATCTAGTTATGTAATTTCCTTTTTGCTTTTTGGAATAGTAATACAATTCGGATACTTTATAATACTAGCAATGATTTTTTCAGTTGTTGGGTTTTTGATATACTATACTATAACTCCAAAGAAGGCAATTGTTCAGTAAGAAGTGCGGGCAAAAGCAGACAAAGTTCTAAAAGAAAGCAATGCGAAAAAATTATTGAAAAAGTTTGCCGAGTATTTGGTTGATAGGAAGATTTGAGAAATTAGTGAACATGAAAATTTGAAGAAGCTGAACTTATGCGCTTAACCCTAGCAGAAGTAAGCCACTTGGATGTTGTAAATATTCTTGTGACAAACCACCCAGAACGCTTGAGATTTCTGGAACAAGAATTAGATAAAATACGGCAATTTGGAGAACAACAAATATTATCCAAAACAAAAAAAGGAGATCTGGTTCTCTTGGAGTCTCCTTTGCGAATGACCCGCGAACAGCTTGAAAAGCTTTTTCCAGCTGAAAACTATTCAACCACAATAGAAAGTGTTCGCATCGCGCTGAAAAATGTTAATCTTTATGCCGACTTGGCAGATTTTTGCCTAGCACACGGACGCAAAACAGGGTCCTTAGATACAGGGGTGTTTTATACTAAACTTGCAAAATTGCCCAATACAAGCTTTACCGCAGCCCAAAAAGGGCATAAAGATCCTGACAAGAGTTCTTTAGAAGCAGAGTTACTTATGCATGCTAATAGAGACAAGGTTATGAAATCTAGAGTAAAAAAGCACAATCCAAAATTAGTTATTGCCGCAGCAAGGCACATTATCTGGCTTGGGCATACTATACCAAACAATACAACTGTCTGGCAGAGCAAACCGCTCAAAGGGAGTGCATTATCAAGAAAATTGCGATTTGAGGCATACAATCAACAGCTTGAAGAGCTACGGATGTTACGCAAAGAACGAAGAGAATTTATTAATAAAAGACTAAAACAAAGAAAAATGAAAAGAATGTAAGCTGTTACTTACTTTTATAAAATCTAAAGTCGAAAGTGATAATTATGACTGTTGCATTATCCGCAATTGAGAAGAGAAAGAGAGGACTGGTTTGATGTACAAAGATTTTGTGCTTTGTGAAGCAAATCACCTGCTGCAGAAGGATTTCACAGAGCAACCTGATTTTAAAATCAAGGCAATGCTTGAAAATAATTTGCGTATTACCAAAGAAGCTATTCTGCGCGAGACAAAGCCAGGCGACCTTATTCTTGTTGAAGCCCCAATTAACAGAAAAAGCAAGTTAAAGGAAGGGTTCATTTTTTTTGCTGCTGTAAGCGGAGTTGTAATCAATGAAGAACTGCTTCTCCGTAACCTTAATTTCTATAACGAAATAGCTGAATATGCCCGCAAGGCAGGGCGGGTTGTTAAATCTGTTGACTCCGGCCTTCAAGAAAGGTCCAAAGATGGCGAGTCGAGTGGAGTATATAGGAGACTTATAGAGTCAAAAGTGACGCATATTAAAGCAGACGAATCAGGATTCTTTGCGTTTTCTGCAGGAAGAAACAAAGTTATGGCAGCAAGAATCCGAACGCTTAAACCAAAAATGGTGATTGTTGCGGAAGCGCACGCAGCATGGATTGAACATCAATTCCAGCCTAGGAAAATAATTTTAAGCGGGGCACGGCACACAAATCCATGGATGCGAAAAGAGATGCTTGCCTGGGAAACAGAGGCCACTGAACGGCAGAAATTACTCCGCAACGCCCGAAGGGCAGAAATAAACAAACGGCTCGGGCTTGACAAGCCAAGAATAAAAAGGCAACTAATATAACCGGGATTTGTTTATAAACTCTAAAGTTGAAAGTGATAATTATGACTACAGCATTATCAGCAATTGAGAAGCGCAAGAAAGAGCACTTGGCTCTTTGCGCAAAGAAAGACGTTTCGTTTCATGACAAGACAACACTCCTTGAGTGCGTTGAGCTCAATTACAAATGCCTGCCCGAACTAGACATGCGCGAAATAGATTTGAGTACAGAATTCTTGGGAAAAAAGTTTTCGTTTCCTTTCATGGCTTCAGCTATTACTGGTGGAGCGCAAATAGCAAAACAAGTAAACCTTGATATTGCTAAAGCATGCCAAGAAGAAGGAATAGGAATGGGACTAGGAAGTATTAGAGCAATGCTAAAACAACCCTCTCTAATGGATACTTACTATGTAAGAGATGTTGCTCCAGATATTTTCCTTGCAGGAAATATTGGTGCAGCACAACTAAAAGAATATGTCCCAGCACAGCTAGAAGAAGCGTTACTCGCGCTCGAAGTAGATGCGCTTGCGGTCCATTTAAACGCCGCTCAAGAGTCAGTCCAACCAGAAGGAGACGCGGACTTCTCCGGACTAATTGCGCTAATAGCGAATTTAGCTGATAAAATAAAAATTCCGGTTTATGTAAAAGAAGTAGGACACGGAATAGGATTTGATGTAGCGTTCGCATTAAAACAAACAAATGTTGCAGCAATTGATGTACAAGGCGCAGGCGGGACAAGCTGGGTAGCAGTAGATGCACTCAGACACAAAGAGACTTACGGCGAAGCATTCAGGGAAATAGGGGTACCAACAGCCGTCTCAATAATTGAAACAAAAACCGTTCTCCAATCAACAGGAAAAAAAATTATCGGCTCGGGCGGAATAAGAAACGGACTCGACGCAGTAAAAGCATTAACTCTTGGGGCAGATATGACCGCCGCTGCGATGCCCGTATTAAAAGCCCAGCAGAAAAACGGCGCTCTTGGAGTAAAAGAATTCTTTGGAGAAATGAAAAAACAAATGATAATCACTTCATTCCTTTCAGGATGCAAAGATATTAACGAGCTTCATGAAGAAAAACCACTACTACTTGGAAAATTAAGAGAATGGGTGGGGAAATAAACTCTTTTTTCATTGGTATATAATAAACAACCCAAAACACTTCGTCAATCGTCGTTTTCGCTTTCGTTTGTTCCAAAGGTTTTTATACTTGTTTTCCCCCAATTAAATTCGCCTTGGTGGGTGAGTGAGTCGCTTTGCTTGAGGGCTATTAATTAAAGTTTTTTTAATAGGATTCAAACCGAATCAAGTTTGAGTTGGTGTAAGTATGAAAGTACCAATAATTCCACTTGCAGAAAGAAAAACTACTTTCAAAGAAGTCGAGACTGGTTTTACTAAAGAACAAGCAATAACAGAAGCAATGCGCTGCATCCAGTGTCCCGTCCCTAATTGTGTAAAAGGATGCCCTGCGGAAGTAAATATCCCAAGTTTCATTAAAATATTTCGTGAAGGTGATACAAAAAAAGCAGCGGATATTATACGCGAAAAAAATTTTTTTCCAAGCATTTGCGGCAGAATCTGCCAACACGAAAAACAATGCGAAGGAAACTGTATTCTCAATAAAACAAAAGAAGGAGCAGTTTGTATCGGCGGAATAGAAAGATACATTGGAGATAATACTCCTTATCCAGAAAGACGCAATTTAGCCGGAAAACACATAGCAATAATAGGTTCAGGTCCAAGCGGACTCTCAGCAGCCGCATACTTATCCCAAATAGGAATGCACGTAACCGTTCTAGAAGGAACAAACACTTTCGGCGGCGTAATAAAATACGGCGTACCAGAATTCCGCCTCCCAAAAGACGTTGTCGCAAGAGAATTATCAGGACTACAAGACTTAGGAATAGATTTTGAACCAAACTCAAAAATAGGGGAAGAATCACTCGAACAAGTATCAAAAAGATATGATGCTGTTTTTATTGGAACAGGCGTAGGAAAAGCAAGAATACTTGATATACCTGGATCAGGACTAAAAGGAGTAATGAGCGCAATGAAGTTTTTGGTAAACCTAAACCAAAGCGGATTACAAATGGTGGCACCAAATGAAAAATTAGCTGTAATAGGGGCAGGATATGTTGGAATGGATGCTGCAAGAAGCGCAATACGTTTAGGCGGAAATGTAACCTGCATCACAACAGAAACCGAAGAACAGTTAAAACAAAGAATCTCTCTAAAAGATTTTGAAGAAGCAAAAGAAGAAGACGTAAAGTTTATTTTCGGTGTAAAAGTAAAAGAATTCTTGGGGACAGAAAAAGTTGAAAAACTCATTTACGAAAATCACGTACGCGGAGAAATAGATTGCGACAAAGTCGTATGCGCAATAGGACAAGAACATGATGAAGATTCACTCAAAGCGCCATTACGCACAGGAAAAGACGGTTGCATTGAAGTAAACGAAATGAACCAGACAAAAATACCGAACGTGTTCGCCGCAGGCGACTGCGTTCACGGACCAAAAACAGTAATCCAAGCAATAGACTCCGGACGCAAAACCGCCGAATCAATAATAAAATACCTTGACGGCAAAATGGCAAGCGAAGCCTTAGGAATGAAACACATTGACGAATCACAGCAAGTGAAAAAGATAGCTGATGAGAGCAATAAGGATATTTAATTCAAAAGTCTGTGAAAAGATAAATATTGTTTAATCATTAATTAAATAAGGGGTTGAATTAAGTTTGATTGAGTTATTTTAATAATTTCATTAAGTTATTTTATTTATTTGGAGTTGGTTTTTTGGACAAGAAAAGCTTTGAAGGATTCTACAAGAAAAGCGTAAGTGAAAGACAGGAAATTGTTGCAAAAGAATTCTCGCTAACTGACAGTGAAAAAGCGCTTCTAGCTAAAGAAGGACCGCTTCCTTTTGAGGTTGCTAATAGAATGATTGAAAATGTGATAGGGACATTCCCGCTCCCTTTAGGGGTAGCAACTAATTTTGTTATTGACGGCAAAGAGTATATTATTCCATTTGCTCTAGAAGAACCGAGTGTTGTTGCCGCTGCAAGTAATGCTGCAAAATTGAGTTCCGGATTTACTACAAGCGCCGACGAACCCATAATGATAGGACAAATACAAATCGTTGAAATGAAGGACACAAAAAAAGCGCTTAAATTAATCCAGGAGAAAAAATCAGAACTACTTAAAGCACTCGCAAAAGTTGACGCGATGCTCGTAAAATTCGGCGGAGGGCCAAGAGACATAAAATGCTTTGAACTCAAAACAGAACGCGGGGCAATGCTGGAAGTCCAATTACTTGTAGATGTGCGCGACGCAATGGGAGCAAATGCAGTAAACACAATGAACGAAAAACTTGCCCCAATGCTTGAAGAAATAACAGGGGGAAAAGCAAGGCTAAGAATAATTTCAAACCTTGCTGTTTATAGAAAAGCGAGAGCAAAAACAATCTGGACAAAAGAAGCTCTTCTTGAGAGTGTAAAAAGCGCAGGAGTTAAAGTTACAGGCGAAGAGATTGTTGAAAGAATACTTGATGCATACGCTTTTGCTTGTGCAACTCCTTTTAGGGCATCCACTCACAATAAAGGAATAATGAATGGAATTGACGCAGTGGTTATTGCAACAGGAAATGATTTTAGGGCAATCGAAGCAGGCGCGCACACTTACGCATGGTATGCTACAAAAGAATACAAACCGCTTACAAAATATTACAAGGATAAAAATGGAAACCTTGTCGGGGAAATCGAACTCCCCCTTGCTTTAGGGCTCGTTGGCGGGGCGACAAAAGTGCACCCCGTAGCGCAACTCGGAGTAAAAATTCTCGGAGTGAAAACAGCGCAAGAACTTGCAAGAATAATCGCTTCAGTAGGCTTAGCGCAAAATTTTGCCGCAATGAGGGCAATAGTAACGACAGGAATCCAAGCCGGGCACCTTAAGCTTCATGCATACAACTTAGCAACAACAGCAGGAGCAAAATGTGAAGAGGTTGAGAAAGTTGCTCTGCAAATGATACAAGAAAAGGCTATAAGTTATTCTCGCGCCGAAGAAATTTTGAAAGAGCTCCGGCGTAAGTAATCCGCCCGGTTTTTTGCGTGATAGGATTCAACTTCGTTTTTTATAGAATTTCTTAATTCAGCCCATTCTGCATATGTGTCAGAAATAAGACTACTGCCGCTTAACTTGAGCATAAGTTTGCGTTTCAAAATTTTCTCTGGATGCCGTATTGGAAGAATTGGCAATAAACTAATAACTTCAACCTTTTTTTTCAGTCTGACTAGAAAATGGTCTTTTGTGTAAGTTAACTTTTTTCCCCAAAGTATGTTGAACTCGCCAACTGTTCTTATTTTTTTGAACAGAGGTGTGAAACCCATAAACTTCAATTTTTCTGTGATTTTCTTAAGAATTTCAACATCTTCGCTAGCGATGGCGAAGATAAAAGAAACATATTTGTTGTCACTTTTGCCTATGCTGAGAGTTCCCTCCCCATCAGCATAGCCCGCAAGAAAATGAAGAAAAACAGAGTTGTCTTTCATTACCCATTCAGGAATGTCTTTGGGGCCAAGTAAGAAATCAAAAGATGAATGAAGAGTTACATCAATTTGTCGTTCGCATTTATTCATTTCTTTGTTATAGCGGACGTATTCTTTTATGGGAGAATATTTTTCGAATATTTTTCTGAAGAGCAAAATAAATGCAGGGTGGGTTGAACCAGCAGTAATATTAATTTGATACCCGTGACGCCTTCTACGAAAATCTGCCAATGTCAATCCAAGCAGATAAGCTTTTTCGCATTCATTACCGGAAAATTCTTTTTTGTCATATTTCTTGCACCCCTTAATAACTGCCTCTATACGATTCCTGCGGGGAATATTGTGCGCTTTCATAAAGTCTATAATTGCTCTTTGATGTGTGTGCTGCAAGTGTGCAATTTTACGCGTTGAAAGGTTATCCTTCCAATAAAGCTTTTTGATTTCTTCAGGATTCATAGTAGAGCAGTCCGAAAAGCAGTATAAAAATTTGATTAAAGCGTTTTGCCGGTGTTGTGGCTGGCAGAATGGTTAACGCAAAAGAAGTAACGCAAATGAATGCGGAAAAAATACTAAAAGAAATACGGTCAAAAAAGAATAGCTAAAAGACACAAAAGTGAAAAAGTTAAAGCTCATTAAGTCAAAAAGCTTAAGATAACTAAAGTGTTTCATTAAATAGCTAAAAAGGATTGATGAGAAATGAGCTGGGAAATAATTGAAACTCCGAACGCAAAGTACGTTTTAATATTTAGCGCACATCAGTCGCTGACAGAAAAAGTACCAACAAATTTTGACGCGCTTATTCTTGAAAGTGCAGGATATAACCCAAACGAAACGATTCCCATGGCGCAATATACTAACTTAGTGGCTCAGGCAATCAAGGAAAATAAACAAATTTGGCTGACTGATGCGGGCAATACATTCCGAAGCGATGGAAGATCAGTTGTGGGGACTGTGTTTGTTCCAGCACTCGCAGTGCTGAATCAGGTTCTAGCAAATAAATATAAAAATAAACAAGGACGTAGAAAATTTTTAAGTGCCATTTCAATTGGTATGATGACCGCTTGGGTTTCTCCATCAGCATTAACAGCATACCATGGTCACAGCAATGGAAAAACTAAAAACCCTCAATTAATGCAGGCGAAAACAAAAGCTTTGGAGGCAATGCTTGGGAAAGGGGCATTATCAATAAGGAATGCAATAACCTCAGAAAAAACAGAAATCCACATAGCTCCAATGCTGCAAAGGCAAATTGGGCATAAACCAACAATAGCAATGGTTTGGGGCGCAATGCATTATGGAGTAAAAGAACTCCTTTTGCATCCTGAAAAAAGAAAAAAGATTCTTGCGGAAAATGAGCTTGAACGCTGGGTCAAATTATCAAGAAGGCAGTTTTTTGGGCGATTTATGCCGAAAAGAGCTTAACATATGCTGCTGTTGATTTTATTTGCTGAAGATTAATTTGCTTTATGTCGGCTTTTTATTGATTCATTAATCGCCTTAATTTGACAAGATACTTTTAATTCTTACTCTTTGATTTGATTCATGACTTCGCAAAAGGTTTTAGTTTACACTAATATTTTTCTTGATTATTATTTTGACCGAAAATCAGGGTTATTGCCGATTGGAGAATTTGCGTTTAATTTTATTAAAGATACATTAAGTTGCAAGTATGAGATTATTTATTGTGAAGTTGTGCTTAGGAAATTAAAAAAGAATATTTGGAACTTTAGTGATTTTGAGTTAACTGTTCTGTCAAATTTGCGAGATAAAAATAAATTAGTTTGGGTAAATATTACCAATGCAGACGCAGATAAAGCAAAAATGATGTCCTTAGAAAGAAATATTCCTTTTAATGATGCTCTTATTGCACTTCTCGCAAAAAGAGAAGGTGCAACAGTAGTCACAAGAGACAATCACTTTTTTGAAAATCTAGGGGATATTGTAGAAGCTTTTTTGCCAGAAGAACTTAGGTAATTAAATCAAACCCATTTCTTTTTGAATTTCTTTTCCAACATTTTCTTTTATTTTTTCAAACTCTTCTTCTGTAGGCTCTTTTATTCCAAGTCTCTTTCCTGCACCTAGTCCTCTTCGAAGCTCTTTAATTAACTGCTTATTTTCATGATCTTGAATATATTTTCTTATAGCTGCCTTAATTGCTTCGCTCCTATTTGAGAAAGTGGTTTCTTTTACAAATTTATCAAGCTCTTTTAGAAGCTTATCTTCAAGCCTCAAATTAATCATTTTATTCATTCATCAATTGTATATACAACTGATTTAAATGAGTTTTGGCTGTTTAACTCGCTCAAATAAGTATTAATAACCCTAAACTACTTTCTATTCTGCATGTGGCTTCAAATACTAATTAATGGTTTAATTGCAGGGGCGATTTATGCGTTAGTCGCAAGTGGGTTCTCGTTAATCTACTCCACAAACAAATTCGTTCACTTTGCTCACGGCTCCGTTGTCGCTTTCGGTGCGTACATGTTCTATTTAACTTTCTCAATGTTCAAATTCGATTTATGGGTTTCACTAATACTAGCAATACTACTTGCAGGAGGACTAGGTTATGGAATGAATTACTTGATTTATGCTCGTTTGCGCAAGAAAAAAGCGTCTCCATTAATACAACTAGTCGCAAGCGTTGCGCTGCTAATTTTAATTGAGTCACTAATACTTCTTTTCTTCGGCGCAGACGTGAAATCAATTGATTTAATAAAAGTAGAAAAAGGAATGGAATTTTTTGACGCAATAATCACTCCGCTCCAGTTATTTATCATAATTGTTTCGGGAGTACTCCTTGCAGGATTATACTTC
>JAPLVQ010000131.1 GCA_026397035.1 Candidatus Iainarchaeum sp. | reverse complement strand
GTAGTATATATCTCTTCAGGGAACCAGTATAAATACTTTTCGCTTGTTAACTGGAAGAAGTTACTAGTGCCAAGGGGGTTTAGGAGCAAATTAGACATTAATTCACTTACCCAAAAAAACTTCGTTAAGTGAAGAACCCCGTGGCACCTTGTGAAGCCCTTGCTTCACGAGGCATCGCAAAGCAAACGCTTTGCAATGAGACCACAGGGCATCTATAGGTTCTTCACTGCAAATCAAAACAAGTTTTGATTGCACAAAAAAAGCTAAAGCTTTTTTTCGTGTTACAAAAGGGGTTAATATTAACCGCGGCACCTTGCAAAGCCACAGCTTTGCTGGCGACGCAACCAAGCAAAACGTTAAGCGTTTTGCGGGCGACGCGAAGCTACAGCTTCGCTACGAAGCCATTGGCTTTTGCTACGAGACCGCGGGATATTAAACCCATTTTGTTTGAAATAAAAAAGATTCTGAAGATTCTGAAGACTCACGCATGCGAATCGTTGAGAAAGGACAAATATGGGTTATTGCTAACTCTGAAGGAGTGACGTTTATGAAGCCGGAAGACTACTAAAAGTAGTCTTCTTTTTGTTTTAATTATTTTAGCATTGTTTTTTCCATGTCTTTTAAATCAATACAAGTAACTTTTTTATCGTTGAATACGTTTATTTTTTTTGTGAATGTTTTTGCAAATAGAATATATTCTTCTTTTCTTTTTTCATTATTCCATTCAACAAATTTAGCTTTTTCTATTAATTCTGTCATAATTTTTTCAGGGTTAACCTTATTTTGCCACTTACACTCGCAAAACAAAGTTTCCTTTTTTTCTTCATTAAAAGCAACAATATCTATTTCATTATTCTTGTACCACCATCGCCCTAAGGCAGAGTATCCTAAATCAGGTTTTCTAGTTAAGTATTGTTTACAAACATTCTTAAAAATAAATCCTAAGTAAGCAGAATAATCCTTTTTTATCACATCAACTTTAAATATTCCTTGTTCGACACTACTCAAATTTGGATAAATATATTTAAACCAAAATTTCAAAAAATTGTCATTTAGATAATATCGTCCAAATCTTGATTTAATATTTTCGGTTATTGGAACTTCTCTTTTTATAAACCCGACTTCAATTAAATTACTTAAATAAGGGGTCAAATCGGTTCTTTGTAATTTAATATAATCTTTTATTTCATTTATTACATTTTTGCCATTAGCAATAGCTTCTAGTATTAGTTTGTAAGTACTCGCGTTTTTGAATTCAAGTTTCATTAAAAAGTCTACTTCATCTTTCAAAAAACCTTTTCCTCTTTTTGTTTCTTCTTCAAGCCATGCCCAAAAAGGTTTATCAATCATAGTAAGATAATAAGGAATACCGTCAGCAAAACCGTAAATATTAATTAATTCTTCAATACTAGCTTTTGGGAAAAAATAGTGCAAATCAAAGAAAGATACTGGTTTTAATTTTAAAGAAGCAGTTTTTCTTCCAAAAACAGGACTGCTATAACTCATAACCTTTGAAGTGATTATTGAAACTGATGAGCCTAAAATGAAAAGTTTTAAGCTGGATTTTTTTAATTTAATATCAACTATGGATTGCAAAAGACTAAGAAAATTTGGGTCTTCCTTTATGAGGTTTTGAAATTCATCAATAATTAAAACATTAATATGGTCTTTTAAATAATCAAACAGCACTTCATAATCCATTTTTAATTTTCCGACTTCAGAGTCATACTCAACGCAAGTATTGTAAAAACGTTCTAAATTGTTTTCACCAACTGCTAAATAATAAACTCGCTTATTTTTTTGAGTGGCATGCAAAATAAGTTCTGTTTTTCCAACTCTTCTTCTGCCATAAATTATTTCAAAGGCAAAACTCTTTTTTTTAATGGATTCACTTAACTCTAGTAACTCTCTTTTTCTATCTTTAAATTCAGTCATTTTCATCAATCTTTAGTATAATTCACATTAGTATAATTGTACTTATACTATTTAAACCTTTTGCCCTTCAAACCACAGCCCCCCACTAACATAAAAGACCACTATGATGACATAGTAAAAAAGGTCTTGAGTTGTTGAATAAAAAAGATGCTGAAGATTCAGAATATTCACGCATGCGAATCGTTGAGAAAGGACAAATATGGTTATTCAAACTTCTCTATATTAGTATTTATTTAAATATTGCGTAGTATATTTTCCAGAGTGTTTTGATTTTGCTTGAGTTTATTCTTATGGTTCTCATTGCGCTTGAGTAGGTGATGTCTTTTTCTATTTCTCCTAAATGTTTGCCTAGGTTTGTTTGTTTGGAGTTGTATACTCTTGATTCGTTTGGAGTTGTATACTCTTGATTCGATTAGTCCTTCTTTGAAGTATTGTGTTTGGGTGTTTCTCATTTCGTCTATTAGGCGTTGTCGTTCTTCGTTTAGTTTGGTTGTTTTGGATTTTAAGCTTATCAGGTTAGATAGCTCGTTTTGTGTGTTAATGATTTTATCTACTGCTGTACCTAAACGGTTCTCGTAATGCTTTAACGCGGTTTGGTATTCCTCCATCCCAATCTTGTTATCAACAAAACAAGCTTTTTGTAATTCTTTCATTAGGCTTAGTAATAGGTTTTCTTCATAGTCTAGTTTTCCCACGCGTCTTTTTAGTAAAGCTCTTCGTATGTATAAAAATAATGAGCCTAAAAAGAATAAAGCTACTATTATTCCTATTCCTATTTGGGCGCTGTTTTGTACGATGAAGTATCCTGCGTTAAACGCGCCTTTGGTTTCTAAGCTAAAAGTTAGGGAGGCGTCTTTTAGGACGAGGTTTGCTTTGTCGTATTCTCCTCTTTCAAATGCGAGTTTTGCGATTGTGAATAGTCTCATTGTTTTGGGCGTGTCTATTCCGTTTGCTGTACTTTTGTTCATGCTTTCGCTGATTGTATTTAAATCATTCAAGACTTGGATTGCTGTTCCTGCAAGGGTTAGTATTGATTCGATGTTTGTTTTTGCTCCTTCGTAATCTTCCGCACTCACTCTCAAATTTGCGTCTAATAATAATTTCTTTAATGGTCCTACATTAATTCCTAATTTTTCAAGTTCTCTAATTCGTGAACTTCCACTATTCACAATACTAATTGCTTCGTTTACATTCAAGTCATGAACCGCTAACACAACTTTGTTTTCGTATGTGAATTTGGTTTCTTTTTTGCCTTTTCCGCTTGCGAGAATTCCGTTAATAGTGAATACTAAATCGTGTTTTCCTATATCAAAATACTTTGGAGCAGCAACTTTGACAGTAAAACTTTTTTCTTCTCCTGGCCCTAAATCACCAATGCTCGGATTTACGATCTCTAGATATTTTGAGAGTAGTCCTGATACGCTTGCTGTTAGTCCTAGTAAGTTTCTGTCGCTGAAAGGGTTTTTTACTTTTACAATAAATTCATCATCTTTCCCTCTAATTAATTCAAATCGTTCACTGGTTGTAAAGAAGTCTGCTTCTTGTGCTGTAC
>JAPLVQ010000188.1 GCA_026397035.1 Candidatus Iainarchaeum sp. | reverse complement strand
ACAAATAAAAGAAAGATTAGTCGGGCAAAAGGTTTCTCCAAAGAACCTTGATGACTATTTGAAAGAACAGATAAAAGAAATCCTCGCAGAAATGATGAATACTGAAAAGATTGATTTACTTGAAGAAGCTAAAAAAGCCAAATCTGGGGGAAGACCATTGAAAATACTAATGCTGGGACCTAACGGGGCAGGAAAAACAACTAGTATCGCAAAACTTGTGCACTACTTTCAAAAACACAAAATGACTTGCATAGTAGCCGCTGCGGATACCTTCAGAGCGGGAGCAATTGACCAGTTAGAAGAACACGCGAAAAAATTGAATGTAAGAGTAATTAAACAACAATACGGGGCTGATCCTGCTGCAGTATCATTTGATGCTGTGAAGGCGGCAGAGGCAGGAGGAATAAATGTTGTAATAATTGATTCCGCCGGAAGACAGGAAACAAACAAAAACTTAATGGAAGAATTACGAAAAATTGAAAGAGTTGCAAAACCTGATTTGAAAATATATGTAGGAGAAGCATATGTAGGACAAGCACTACTAGAACAAGTAGCGGAATTTGAGGAAATCATTGGAATAGATGGGTTTATTTTAACTAAAATTGACACTGATGCGAAAGGCGGAACAGCGATTTCATTATTGTATAAGATGAAAAAACCAATAATCTTTGTGGGAACAGGACAAGGATATGAAGACTTTAAGGAATTCACTCCCGAGTTTGTGCTGGAAAGAATTATATAGAAACAAGCAATCTATTTTTGTAATATGACTTTAAAACAAAGAAATACTGTTGCAATTGATCAGCACAATTATAATAGCGGAAAAGTCCAACAGCATTTTATCACAGAAATACGAGGAAAAGTAATACGCTCAAAACCACTAAGACAAATAACCCACCATTTCGTAGAACTGCCCAACCGAATTGCATTACGGAAAAATCTCAAACACTTGCAGGGAGAAAACTACACTGTGGAACTATCAAAAAGATATTACACTTCAAAAACACATTATCATGAACTTAATTATCAGTTACCAAATGCTGGAGAAATATGCGAACACCAAACAGGCAGAGTAAAACACGAACTTGTTCAAGAACTAGTAAAAAGAAGCGGGTTTCCAATTAATGAAATAAGAAAAAAAATAGAAGAAGGCATCTCTGAGATAAGGCAAAAGTATTATTCGCACGAAAAAATGTATATTGACTTTGCGTACGGAAACTTTTTAGTTGATGTACACCCAGACGGGAAAATAAGGTTTATTATTGCGGATGCTTGAAAAGAAAAAAACTTCGAAAAGGATGTACTTATCCAATTGGCGAAAAAACTGAACTTCAAAAAAAATCAAGCCTTAATTCCTTTCAATGCGGCAATGCGCTCGGCAATGGGGGGGTGAGTTTGAAATAAATTCATCATCCAAAGCTTCTGACCCTTTAGTGGATTAGCTATGTAAAGATGCGCCGTGGCTTTATTTGCTGCTTCAAGAGGCTCTGTATCTTTACCAATTTTTTCTAGAGCACTAGCGAGACCAAGAGGATTACGAGTCATTTCTGCAGAACCAGCATCCGCCACAAACTCTCTTTTTCTTGAAATAGTATAATTAATTATCTGGGCAATAATCGGGGTAAGAAGAGCAAGAATAATTCCTATTACAATTAGAGCAATCCAAATCATGCCCCCGCCATCCTTTGAGTTAGAACCAGAGCGGGAAAAAAGCGTAATACGAATAATTAAATCCGAAAGAAGAACTGCAATCCCTACAAGAACCGAAGCTATTGTCATCGTACGAATATCATAATTTCTTATATGAGAAAGCTCATGAGCTATTACTCCCTGCTGTTCCTCACGATTTAGGCGGGTCAAACAGCCAGTAGTTACACAAACAACAGAATGATTCGGATCCCTGCCGGTAGCAAAAGCGTTAATCGCAGTATCCTCAATGAAAAAAACCCGCGGTTTAGGAAGACCACTTGCAAGACATAATTCTTCAACAATATTATGCAACTGCTTAAACCGAGGGTCATCCTGCTTAGCTTCTTTTGCCCCGGAAATCGCCGTAACCATTGAATCACAAGTATAATAAGAAATCAATGCAAAGAGAATTATGAAAATACCAAAACCTGAAAGATAAGTCAAGCCAAAAACATTAAAACCGCCGAGCAAAATAGAAAGAATGGTTGCAAGAAAGCCTATTAGAATGAAAAAAAGTATGAACAGCAAATAAGTCATATGCTTGTTTTGTGAAATCTGCGCGTAAAAATCCATTACCATATGCGGCACCATTATATTATCTTACTAGAAGGCTAAAAGCAAAAAAAACTAAAGCAAGTGAAATTAATAAATTAATTATTAATAAAACACTTGCTTCAAAACCTACTCACTTGCTCATATCCGAAAAATCAACTTTAACATTCTTGCGCTCGGCTTCAGCAACCTCAAACAATTCCTTCTCTTTATTCATGTTAAACATCCCTGCAAAAACATTGTTGGGAAAAACAAGAATCATTGTATTCCACTTAGTAACCATATCATTGTAGAATTGGCGGGAAAACGCGATTTTGTTTTCAGTACTTGCAAGCTCTTCCTGCAAAGCCTTAAAATTCTCATTAGCCTTAAGCACAGGATACGCTTCCGAAATAGCAAAAATACTCTTAAGCGCACCCGAAAGCATATTATCCGCTTTAGCCGCTTCTTTTGGAGACTTAGCACTCATCATAGCAGAGCGGGCCTTTGTGACCCCCTCAAGAACGGATTTCTCAAACTTTGCATAACCCTTAACAGTTTCTATTAAATTAGGAATCAAATCGCTTCTACGCTTAAGCTGAACATCAATCTGCGCCCAAGCATTCTCTACCTGCTTAAGAGTAGAAACTAACGAATTGTAAATAACTATGGTAACTATAATACCAAGAACAATAATAGCGCCTATTATACCAAGAACAATATACAAAGGATTCAAAAAATCACCTTAAAATATTAGTATTTAACACTTTAAAATCATTTGCATCAGGAAAATTACTGAGAAATATGGGGCTGGGAGAAACACTGCGAAAAGCAATGGACAAAATACAAGGCGCCGCAACAGTAGATAAGGAAACTGTAAAAGAAGCTATTAAAGAAATCCAAAGAGCGCTAATTTCTGCAAACGTGGACACTACTACGGTATTTGCTGTATCAAAAAGAATTGAAGAAAATGCTTTTAATGAAATAAAAGGACAACTATCAAGAAGAGAATATATTACAAAAATAACTTATGATGCACTAGTAGAACTACTTGGAGGACAAAAAACCCCGCAAGAACCAAAAAAAATACTTTTATGTGGATTATTCGGATCCGGAAAATCCACGGCCGCCGGCAAACTTGCGCATTATTACAAAAAAAGAGGAAAAAAAGTGGGGGTAATCTGCGCGGACACTTTTAGACCCGCCGCATTTGAACAACTAGAAACTAACGCTAAAACTGCGGGAGCGGAATTCTTTGGAATAAAAGGAGAAAAAAACGCGGGAAAAGTTGTGGCGAAATAAAAGAAATTGATAATGCTTTTAGTGGAGAAGAAAAGTGGCTAGTACTTGGAGCTGATATTGGTAATTTAGCCAAAAAACAAGCACAGGCATTTCACAACGCCGTCGGAATAAACGGGGTAATAATCACTAGAATGGACGGGAGCAGTAAAGGCGGAGGAGCGCTGGCCGCATGCAACGAAACAGGCGCAAGCGTTTATTTTATCTCAACAGGGGAAAAAGTAAATGAATTTGAGGCATTTGATGCTAACAGGTTTTTGTCAAGAATAATGGGTTATGGAGACCTTGAAGGATTACTTGAAAAAGCCAAAGAAGCGGATATGGATAATTTGAACCCTGAAGAAATGCTTAAAGGAAATTTTAATTTAAGAATGTTTTATGAACAATTAAAAGCAACAAAAAAAATGGGCCCATTAAATAAAGTCGCTGAACTAATCGGGTTAAGCGTAAAACTCCCAAAAGAAATGCTTGAAGCAGGACAAGAAAAAATGGACGGATTTAAGATAATAATTGACTCAATGACAGAACAAGAAAGAACAGAACCGGACGTTTTAAACAGAGGACGAATAGAAAGAATTGCTAAAGGAGCAGGGGTAAAAGTTGAAGAAGTAAGAGAACTAATAAAACAATACAAACAAATGAAAAAAATGTTTAAAAAATTCAAAAACATCCAAAGCGAAAAAGCAATGAAAAACTTCGGGGAAAAAGGACTCTCTGACATGATGAAACAAATGCAGGGAAAAAAAGCTGCGAAAAAGTTCAGACTGAAATAAGAAATTGAAAAATAAAAAGGCACGATGGGGTGAATTTATGAAAAGAGTAGTACCACGTAGAAATCTAATAATTGATATCGGGGCTGAAAAAGGGACATTTGCTCAATTACTAAAAAAAAGGTACCCGCTTCATGAAGTTCGTGCCATAGGGAGAGAACCAAAAAGCAGGCTTGTCATTATGGACACTATGGGAAATCACTTTTATAACTTAAAAGACGCCGATGCAAATCGAATACATTCCGTATGGTTAAATCATATTGAAATAGTATCAACTGATGAGCATCGTGAATTTAATATACTTGCTCAAAAAGTTCCTGCAGGCGTGCCAATAATAGTCACTGTAAGGAAAGAAAATTCTGTTGCAACAAAATTTGCAATTGAAGACGCTGGGTTAAAAATTATCAGAGAACAAGACATCGCTAACCGCCCGCTTGTAAGCAGATTTTCAAAAGAGTATTTAGAGGCAGCCAAAACAGACCCTGAACTTAAACCAGTAAGACTATTTGCAATAAAACCAAAACAAAAAAAATAAGGCATGCTTTGAACGAAACCCTTGCAAAATTGCTTTACAAAAAGACTAGAAAAGTATAAAACCTCTTTTGGGGTGTGTATTTGATGCTACAACTAATTCAGCAAGCAATACTTTTAATCGGAACAGCCGCCGGCGCCGTAACTGATGCCAAAACTGGATTCATTTATGACTGGATTACTTTTCCAATGATTGCTCTTGGGATAGTACTTGCGCTAATACAACAACAATGGTTTAATCTTGGCGCAGGAGCGGTAGTATTTGGAGCGCTATTTTTGGCGTACAAATTTGGAAAACTCGGCGGCGGAGATGTAAAAGCACTAACTGGAATAGCGCTATTAAATCCCACAAATGAAATAAACTTTTTCATTTCATTAATATTTTTTGCCGCAATGGGGGCAATAGTATTCTACTCAGTGTATTACACCATAAAATATGCAAGAATCGGAATTAATTTTGGAGAAAACAAAAAAGGAATCATGAGCGCAATAATGTTTGCAATAATTATTGTAGTATATTTTGGGGCGCTAATACAAATGGGTTATATGGAGACGAAGAATACAGTAATGATATTAATACCGCTTGCTTTTGGCCTGGTGTTTGTGGCACTACAGGAAGGAATAAAGAAAAACTTTTTTGAGGCAAAAATTGCGCTTGGAAAACTTGAAGAGGACGAAGTGATTGCCCAAGGAAGGAATAATAAAAAAATTGACAAACTCTTAAAAGGAAAACAGCTTTTGGGAGAAAAAGAAATTGCAATACTAAAAAAAGCTGGAATTAGAAGCATTTATGTACTAAGAAAACTACCGCCATTCGGACCATTTATCCTATTTGGGGCCGTAATAGCTGTACTATTTCCGCAAACACTACTCTTTTTATTTATATAAAGGGTTAATTTAAGAGAAAGGTGAAGAAAAAGTGAAAGTACTAATTACCGGCGCAAAAGGCTTTGTTGGAAGGGTTGTTGCTGAAGAGCTATCTAAAAAACACAAAGTGGAGGAATTTGACCGAAGCATTGGGCACAATATACTAGACAAGCGCCAGCTTCTTGAAAAAATGAAAG
>JAPLVQ010000182.1 GCA_026397035.1 Candidatus Iainarchaeum sp. | reverse complement strand
ATGCTTCGACATTTTACAATGAAGACTTCAACAAATATTCAAAAATTAATGTCTTTTGCCATAATTAAAGGATTAATTGTTTTTAAGCTATTTAATTAGCCAAAGCTGAGCCTACATCTCGGGAGCATAAACTTTTCTTTCAGTCTGACCCTTTTTTACATAAGGAAGAGAAGACTCACCCATCATTTTTTGGCATCTAGTAGAGCAAAACTTTGGATTCATTTCAGTAGACTCAAAAATAATTCCACACCGTGCGCACAATTTCTTCACAATCTCACCAACCAAAAAACTCGAAAAATAATGCAAGCATAGTGAAAACAAAACACCTGCTTTTTCTAGCGAGTACAATAACTTCTGAAGTGAACGGTTTAAAAATCCTAATTTTTCGAGCAAGTTTTGCTGTGTTGCATAATTCCTTTTTTTTTTTTTTTTTTCAAATACTTGAATGTTATCAAGTTTGAGAAGCAAATACCAAAGTTTGAACTTTGTTGGTTTGCGATACTAAAAAGTATGAGAAGCATAATAATGCAACACAGCAGCAAGTTTAATAATTTAAAACGAGCAAACGTTTTTCTTGGCGAAGCAAGCCAGAACACAAGAATTAAATACAATACTTGCTTATAGTAAGTCATGACTGAAGGGGGGGATGCAATAAAATTAATTGCAAGAGAAGCAGACGACTGGATAAAAAAACAAAAACTACTCCAAATGTCAGAAATAAGCCTTATTTTAGATACGTATGATGATATCTTCTCTGATTTTGATCCTAGACCGCTGGAAAGAAGAACACTTTCGGATGATTTTCTAATTGAAATGAAGAACGCTGCGAGAGAAAAAAAAGACGGTGTAATTGAACTAAACTTTTTGATTCCTTCAGAGCAAAGAAATTCTGATAAAGAACAAAAAATACATAAAAGACTAAGAGAGCACTTCAAAAAGCATTATGATCAGGTTCAAAAAGAGATTTATGAAGTAAAAAAACATGGGGTACGAATGTCAGCAATCGGATTCTTAATTGCGATTGTCGGCGCAATGCTGGTAATTCCTGCGGAAGGGAACCCATTAGGCATCTTAAACGCTGTTCAAAGAATAATGCTAGTATTAATAGAGCCCGCTGCGTGGTTCTTGATTTGGACAGGATTTGACAAAATATTTACTACTTGGAAAGAACGTGAACCAGATTTAGAATTCTATAGAAAAATGATTAAATCTGAATTGAATTTCACTGGGTACTAAACTTATCTCTTCAGCGGTTTTTTTTAATTGAGCAAAAATTCTTTCAATATCCTCTTCTATTTCCTCAATAGTACGCTTCATGCTCCTGCTCCTTGCAGAATAAAAGTGACCACTTTTTTCAACAAGACCTGAGCGAAGAAGATTATTCAAATGATTAATAACAGCGCCCCTACTCATGCCAACCCTTTCGGCAAGAGCAGTACTGCTAAGAGTGGTACCGTCTTCTGTTGCAAGAACAAGTTCCTTAAAAACACCCGCAGCGTTTTTGTCCTTATCAATCGGCTCAAAAAAACCAAGTGAAGAACAAATCCAGGCAAGCTGGTGCTCAAAATCAGTATTAAATGGGCGCTCAACCCTTCTTACAACTACTTTGAATTTTGAACGCTTTGTAGGAACATGCTTAATTGACCCACGCATTATAGGCAGAGAATTATTTGTTAGAACTGGTTTTTTGGTTTTTTGGGAAGGTTTTTTCTCTTGAAGAAGTCTTTGGGGATTAATTTTCATTGAATTTATTATTGCTGAACTAACTTTTGCCGAAACCGATCTTGGTAAATTAAGCGGGGTTATTTTTTCAGTTGAAACAATTTGACTAGGGTTATTGGTTTTTAGGGCAATTGAAGTTGATTTATTTTTTGACATAAAAAAATCACTTAATTCGGTTTCCTTTGTTCGAAACCCTGCTTTTGAAATTATTCTAATTGGAAAGGTTTAAAAAGACTTTGTCTAAAGAAGATTGGTATTGTCCAAACAGTTTAGTCAAGTAGTGGTTTTGTGAGTGAAAATATATCAAAAGAACAGGGTTTTGAGTCAAAACCAAGCGTCATAGAGAGCCAAAATCAGTCAAAAACTCCAGTCCAGCAACAAAAACAACCTCAAAACAAGGGGTTTTTTCATCAAAGAAAGCAGGAAAATGAGATTAAACAAGAAGAAGTAACTGGAGCGGGAGAAACAGAAGGGAAAAAAAATGAGTTCAAAACAGAAACAAAAACTGAGTTGAAAATGATTGAACTAACAGAAACACTTCAAAGACTACAGGCAGAATTTGAAAATTATCAAAAAAGAAACTCAAAGCAAAATGAGGAATTCAAATATTATGCGAACGCAAAATTAATTGAAGAACTCCTTCCAGTACTTGATGCGCTGGAACAAGGAATGAAACACGACCCAGCGCTAAAAGTAGTTTATGAACAGTTATCATTAATATTCAAAAAGAACGGGCTTGAAAAAATAAAGTTGGAGAAAGGGATGAAGTTTGATCATGAAACAATGGATTGTATGCTAAAAGAAACAAACCTTCTGCTCAAAGATGATGTGATTGTTTGTGTACTTGTGGCAGGATATGTACTTAATGGGAAAATATTAAGACACGCGAAAGTAAGCGTGAATGTAATTGAAAAAGAAAAAAAAGAAAATCAAGGAGAAATGGGGCTTGATGGGGGTACTTCAAATATTAAGGAAGAGGCGAGCAGAAAAAGTTAATTTGAAAATGTTAGCTAAGAAGTTCTTTTGGTGAAGACATAATGAATTATTTTTATGTGAACGCAAGTTTGCATTTTGGAGAAAAACGGAGTTGATATGAATGAGTAAAATAATTGGAATAGATCTTGGTACATCCAATAGTGCAGCAAGTGTACTTGAAGGAGGAAAACCAAAGATAATTCCTTCGGCGGAAGGAAACACAGTATATGGAAAAGCATTTCCAAGCTATGTTGCTTTCTCAAAAGACGGCAAACTCTTAGTAGGCGAGCCGGCAAGAAGACAAGCGGTAACAAATCCGGACAAAACAATCGCAAAAGCAAAAAGAAAAATGGGCTCAAATTATAAATACAAAATAGACGGAAAAGAATATACTCCGCAACAAATATCCGCATTCATACTCCAAAAAATTAAAAGAGACGCTGAAAGCTTTTTAGGCGATAAAGTAGAAAAAGCGGTAATAACCGTGCCAGCATATTTTGATGACAACCAAAGACAAGCAACTAAAGATGCAGGACAAATCGCGGGACTAGAAGTAGTAAGAATAATTAACGAACCAACAGCAGCCGCACTTGCTTACGGTCTGGACAAGAAAAACAAGGACTCAAAAATAATGGTATTTGATCTTGGAGGTGGAACGCTTGATGTAACCATAATGGAACTAGGAAGCGGAGTATTTGAAGTAAAATCCACTTCAGGGGACACGGAACTAGGCGGAACCGATATGGATGAAATAATCCTAAAATACATTGCTGATGAATTCAAAAAAGATCAGGGTGTAGACATAATGAAAGATTCAATGGCAGTACAAAGAGTAAGAGAGGCGGGAGAAAAAGCAAAAATAGAACTTTCAACAGTACTTGAAACCGACATAAATCTGCCTTATATAACAGCAACACCAGAAGGACCGAAACACTTAGTAATGAAACTTAATAGGGCAAAATTAGAAGAACTAATCGCGCCTCTTGTAAAAAGATGCGAAAAGCCTGTAACACAAGCGCTTGCTGATGCAAAAATCACCGCGACAGAACTTGATAAAGTAATTTTAGTAGGCGGACCGACGAGAATGCCGATAATCCAGAATTTTGTAAAAAAAGTTACAGGAATAGAACCCGAAAAAAGCATTGATCCAATGGAATGTGTTGCAATGGGGGCAGCAGTGCAAGGAGGAGTACTAGCAGGAGAAGTAAAAGACGTACTACTACTTGATGTAACTCCACTAAGTCTTGGAATAGAAACACTCGGAGGAGTATTCACAAAAATAATTGACAGAAACACTACAATTCCGACAAAAAAATCACAAGTATTCTCAACCGCAAGCGACAACCAGC
>JAPLVQ010000076.1:6074-11529 GCA_026397035.1 Candidatus Iainarchaeum sp. | reverse complement strand
CCAGCTTCAAATATTCTAAAAGTCTTTCTCGCTTTTTTCATACAAAAGCTAATACGTTTCGTAATACTTAAACTTTCTTAGTGGGTAGTTTCCAGTAAATCAACTTTTGTCGCTTCGTCATTATTCTTGTTCCTGCTTAGTAAATACAAGTTGCTTGATGCTGCGCTCTCAAGTTCTTTGTCATGGGTTATTACAAATATTTGTTCTACTAGGCGTGGTAACTCTTCTCGCAGCATTTCGCTTAATTTTAAAACAGCGTTTGAATCAAGGTTGTGTGTTGGTTCATCAAGTATGAGCATGGATAATTTCTTAGTCAGTACGAGCGCAAAAGCGATTCTGATGCATAAAGCGGCGGCGCTTCTTTCTCCTCCTGATAATATTCCTTCTACTCTTACCCATTGATTGTTTCTTGTTAGTACTTCTAAATCATACCCGTCCGAGACAATGCTTAATTTAGCATCAATAAAATCTTTGTAAGGATAAATTGCTTGCCATATTGTGCTCATTGCGTTATTAATGGTTTCAATCATTGAGGTTCGTAATTCTATTTGGGTTGCAACTAGGCAGTTAGCGAATATTCCTATATTCTTCACAGCTTCATCATAGCCAGTAACCAGTTTTCCATTTTCTTCAATAGTTTTTCTTATTAGTCCGATTTTTTCAAGCGTATTTTCATAACTCTTTTTCAATTCCAGTTTTGATTTTATTCTGGATTCAGAAACGCTGGCACTAGATTTTTTCGCATAAATCTCTTCTCGCGTAATTTCAAGTTTCTTCTTATCAAATCCGACTTCAAGTAGTTGTTTTTTTGTTTTTGGTAATTCTTCTTCAAATATCTTTAATTGTTTTTTCTTCTCTTTGATTTCAAGTGCTTGTTTTTGCGCCGCTTCAAGTTTATAAACTTCGCGGCTTTTTTCATCCGTTTCTTTTTGCATTTCTTCTTTTTCTTTTTCCGCGCTTCGTGCTTTTTCAGAAAAATTCTTTTTCCTCTGCTCAGTTTCTTTAATTTTTACTTCAAGTTCCTTAACTTTAGCCGTAATTTCGTTTCTCAGGCTTTTTTTGTGTTCTTCAGTTAGTTCTTGTTGGCATGTGGGGCACTTTCCTTTTAGCCCAATTATACCTGTTTCTTCAGCAAGTAGTTTTTTCTTTTCATATTCAAAAACTCGCGTCTCTTCGCTCGCTTTTTTAGACTCTAAATCATTTTCTTTATATTCTTTCTCCTTATGTGCAGTTTTTTCTTTAATAAGAATAACTTCTGTTTTGAGTTTTTCAATTCTTTTAAGCACTTCCTCAATAGTAATCTTGTCACTTTTGGATACATCTAATTTAAGCGATTCAATTCTGAAATTTAGCTTAAGTATTTGGTCTTCAAGCAGTTTATTTTGTCTTTCTTTTTCCGCGAGTACTTTGAACTCCGTTTCAATACTCAAAACTTCCTTTCTAACTTTAAGAATTTCTTTTTCAAGCAGAGCAATTTCTGCTTTTTCTTCAGCAATTTGCTTTTGTAATTTCTCTTCTTCATGGCTTTGGATTGTTTTTTTCTGTTGTTCAATAAATTCCTTTCTTTGTTTATTTTCTTTGGCAAGTTCGTTTTGGAGTGTTACAGAGTTTTTGCGCGCTTCTTCATATTTAGCAAGTTCTAATAGTTCATCAAACTTTATTTTGCGTGCGCTTGGAGTAAGTTTTAAAAAGAAATCCATTTCGTTTTGTTCCGAATATACTGCTCTGCTGAAAAGTTCATAATTCAATCCCAGTAAATTCTCAACCTTTTCATTAACATCTTTTTGTTTGGGTCCCGCAATTAGTCTGGCATTCCCGTATAATTTCGCTTCATTGGTTCCGTCTCGTTTTATTATTCTTTCTACTTTATACTTTACCCCTCCTTGCTCAAAGTCAAGTGTGATTTCCGCCCTGCTTTGCGAATTCGGTTTATTCATTATTATTTCTTCAAGAGTTACGCTTCTGCCTTTTACTGCAGGGAATGTTCCAAATAAAGCGTAGCTTATTGCGTTCACTATCGAGCTTTTTCCGCTTCCCATTACTCCGACAATCACATTAGTTCCTTTTCCAAATTCAAGCACTGTTTCGGCATGTGTTCTCCAGTTTTTTAGGGTGAGGGAAGTTATCATAAAAACTAGCCCCTAGAAAGTTATTTTAAATTAAAGAGTTCTCTTCAAAAAGCAACATTTGTGCTATTTTCAAAAACAGTAGTTTCTAAGATATTAGTGTCGCCATTTCTACTTCTACTTGGTTTGCGCCTTCCACTTTTGTTACAGCTTCTTCTAGTTTAGTCATTGCGCCGTCCGTTTTGTCGGGTATTACATATCCTACTCTAATAAGTTCTATTCCAAATCCTATTGGTTCTCTCTTTAAATCCCTAAAAGAGCCTTCAGTAATTTTCTTGAGTCTTCCGCATACTGCGTCAAGGTTTTCAGGGTTAGCAAATACTTTGAATATTACCATTACTTTTCCCATTTTTTCACCACATTTTTTGGTTCTCTTGATATTACTTTAAAATAAGCAAATAAGTGTGTTTATGGTCCAACAAATCCGCATTCTTTGCAAGAATATTCTTTTGAGTTTTCTTTGCAATGAGCGCATCGAACTATAAGGCTCTTGCTGCAACTTGGACAGCGGAACTCAATATGACTTTTTGTTACTACTTTATTGCATGTTGTGCATGTTTTCATAGTCTCACCAATTCTTTAAATATCCAACTTAACATTTATTTTCTAGGAAGCAACGTTTATAAATATCGCTTCAGGGTAAAACTTGGGGAGTATTTTGAGCTTCTGAATGGCCCTGTCTGCTAATGGATAGGCAAAGCGGCTTCGGAATTGCTGGAGAAACCGCTAAATAGGGGTTCGATTCCCCTCGGGGCCGTAGAAAGAAAGGGGGATTCGAATGAGCATTGAAGCACAATGCGAATTGCCTCAAGCAGCAGCTTGAGTGCATTTCCTCCAGGCCCGTGTAAAGAATTGAGTTAATATCCATTATATCCCTTATTTTGTTTGAGCTGATTTTTTTGAAGAATTCGTTGAGTAGCAAAGTTAAGGAAGTTAAAAGTTTTGAGCGTGGCTTTAGCGTGGATTAAAATACCGTTTGAGTGGATTCATTTATGAAAGTTTAGTTTGGATGTGTTTTGTATGGATTTTTCAGAGCTTGTTTTGAAGAGGTATAGTGTCAGGAGTTATTCTGATAAGGTAGTTGAGAAGGAAAAACTGACTCAAATTCTTAAGGCTTTTCAGTTCGCTCCTTCTGCTTGTAATAAACAGCCTTTTCGGCTTTTTGTTTTCAAAACAAAAGGTAAGGAAGCGCTTTTTCAGAAGATTTATCCTCCTAATTGGTTTTCAAAAGCGCCGCTAGTTTTGCTTGGGTGTATTGATGAGTCAAGAGCGTGGATTAGAAAAGATGGGAAAAATTATGCTCTTATAGATTTAGCAATTGCTTTTGATCATTTAGTAATGCAGGCTACCGAGCTTGGTCTTGGTACTTGCTGGGTTGCGGCATTTGACCCAAAGAAAGCAAAAGAGCTATTAAAATTACCCGCTAATTTGGAGCCGGTAATTTTTACTCCTCTTGGTTATGCCCTAGATTCGCCAGCCAAAAAGATTCGAAAAGAATTAAGTGAAATTGTGAAGTTTGTTGATTAGCGGTTAATTAATCACTAGTTATTTCTCGCTAATAAAACTAAATCTCTCAACTTCTTTTCCGGTTTTCTTATCAATCGTTTTTCCAATAAATTCTTTTTTTGGTCTCGCCCATAGTTGCCCAAAAGGAAATTCATCAGCATAGAGCGCTTTATAGATTATCATTTCTTCTAAATCAGAAGAGTTTTTAGCTATCCCGATTATTTCATATTCTCTTTCTGGGTGCTTAAAATGCGTCCACTTTTGCCCTAGTTTTACTTCAATTTCGCTCATAAAATCACCTGTTAAACAAAATGTCTTGGATTTAACTTTTTTGCGTGCTTTATTCCTGTAGCGAAAAGTGTTTTTCTGTACTGCAACAGTTTTCTTGAATTTGGCGGAGAGTTTCTTTTTGCTTGGTTTGCTCCTCTAAGTAGAATTGAGTGTGTTCCTTCAATTACATTTATTTTTGCGTGAGGGAATGCTTCTTTTGCTGCGAGCGCCCAATCAGTGACACAAACTTTCCTAAACAATCCAAGGCACGAAATTTGTGTTGGGTTTATTCTTGCTCGTTTTAAAGTTGTGCTAACTTCGGCAGCAGAGAAATTATTAGTCCTTATTTTTACAATTCTGGGAGTATATTTTAATTGGGAAAGCAGTTCTGCAGTTGATTCTTCATAACGAGGAGAATAAAGAACAGGTATTCTTCTTAGTCCTGCGGCGTTTAGTGCTCGGATTGCTTTTTTCTTATTTGCCTGAATTGATTTTCTTTCATTTTCATCAAGGACATCATCAATTGTTCCCGGCGAATGTATTAGAAATAGTATTGGTCCGGTGTATGGTGCTGGTTTTGTAGTCATGTTTTTCTCACTCAAAGCTTTCTTTCCCTTCTAAATAAATAGTAAAGTATTCAGCGAATACCCCTTTGTAAGTTAATAATATTCTCTTCTCGCTTAGCACTTGGGCGCCTTTTAACATTGTGCGTATATCTTTTTTCTCGCCTACTTTTTCCAGTTTAATAAATTCTTCAAGCATTTTGTGTGCGCTTGTTTCGTTGCGTTCTATTTCTATTACAATATGCGCGTCTTCTACGCGGGGTCCGGAAAGTATTTTTTTGCCTTCAAGAAAGCGTCTTATGTTCATAATGTCATGCGCTGGCGGTCCGATTATTTTCTTTGATTTTTGTAAATTCAGCAGCTCTAACTCAAAAATAAAAACAACTTTTTTCTCGTCGCTCCAAACGTCATCCCGCAGAACCTTAAAGTCCTTTTCATGCAGGAATGCAGCGCACTTTTTCTCAAATCTCTTTAATTGTCCCCACATAATATCAGGTAAAATGTTTTTTGGAAATGTCGCTTGTATCGCGATTAGTTCTTTCATTTTTAGCATTTCACTTACTTTTTTTCGTTTCCAAGTTTTGACTTTTGTAGGGAAAAAGAATTTTTCAGAAGGTTTTTGCAAGAACATTTCGGCGGCGAGTATTATTCTTTCAAATTGCCGAGTAGTTAGTGCGCTTGCAACATTTCGGTTAGCATCAACCGGGTCTATTAGGATGAGCGGGTAATGGGCTTCGCTAAATAGTGCTTTTGCCGTTTCTTCGTTTTGGTTTCCAAGAGTTATTACAATTCCTTTTTCCCATTTAGAAATTGCTCTAAGCACATCCTCAAACGAACCGTATTTTACAATCAATAGCTCTACCCCGTACCCCGGGAGTGAGCAGTTTTTCAAGTCAGCTCCGTAAGCGTTTATTCCTTTAAGGAATTGTTTGAGTAATCTTGCTTCTTGTTTTCCGTTCTCACTAAGTTTTTCAAGCAGGTATTTGTTAT
>JAPLVQ010000076.1:0-6046 GCA_026397035.1 Candidatus Iainarchaeum sp. | reverse complement strand
TTGTTATGAAATGGTGTTCTATCCACAGCGCTTTGTTTTTCCGCTCCGCTTGCTACAATATAGGATGGCACGATTTCTACTTCAAATCCTTTTATTTTCCCTCTAATGTAAGGATGTTGTGAGTAAGCCATTTCCCAAGTGTGTCCCCGAAAGATGCTTTTACCTACTCTTAGTCCTTCTTTTTCAAGTTCTTCAGGGGGAAGTGTTTTATCAAACATTACAAATAAATCTAAATCCCGGTCTCCGCGTAAGTGTGTGCCTCGTGCGCTACTGCCGCACCATTCTAAGTGCGAGTGTTTCCCTTCAATTTTAGCGATTTTCTTGCGGATTTCTTCAACAAGCTTTTTTTCAGCAAGTATTTCTTTTGCGCTAGGAGTGATTTTATTCAATATTTTTTTGTAAAGCTTTTTCATCAATATTCCTTCAGCAAATATTTTTCCAGCATAAAACCTTTTTGTAGCCGTTTATTCAATTTATACTTTGTAGAGTATTTACTTTTATCATTTTCAACAGTTTCTTGTTTTCCTGGTTAATTTATTATACTACTTTCTTTTATATATACTTGCAGTTTTGTGCGGTTTTTATAATGGATTTTACTGATGTTCGGCTCAAAAAGCTTGATTCTTCGCGTTTCGCTGAGATTACGGGCGGCATTTCTTCAAACTTTTATGATATTAAGCAAAGTTTTCTTTCAGGAAAAGAGGCTGATTTTGCTGACATTTTAGTAAAAGAGATTTGGAGGGGGTCACTTTACAAAAAGCTTTTTGAGGGGGTTGATGAAGAGTTTAATGATGCTTTTTCAGATGAAATAGTTTCTTTTGTTCAGCTTAATCAGTTAAATAATAGGTTTGCGTCAAAAAAAGAATATGAATTTTTATTTTCTTCTCTTGTCAAGCTTTTGTCAAAGATTCATTTTGTGAAGGATACGCGTTTTTTCGCGGAGTTTGTTTTGCAGAATTCAATCGGGCTTAAGCAGTTTGCTTTTTTCTTTCTTGATGATTCTCTTGAAGAGTTAATGGTTAATTCTTGTGATAATGTTTTTGTTTTCCACAAGCAGTTTGGTATGTGTAGAGTGAATACTGTTTTTAGCGAGAATAATGTTCTTGATGCGATTCAAAAAGTTGCTGTTACTCTTGGTAAAGAATTTAGCGCTGATAATCCTTTGCTTGATGCTCGTCTTCCTGATGGCTGCCGCGCGAATGCCACGCTTGGCGAGCTTTCCCCGCTTGGTGCGACGCTTACTATAAGAAAGTTTCCTCATGTTCCTCTTTCAATTATTGATTTGATTGAGAATGGTACTATTACTTCTGAGGCCGCTGCTTTTTTGTGGTTGATGGTGGATGGTTTTGGCACATTCCCCCAAAATGTTTTAATTACAGGGGGCAGTGCTTGCGGTAAGACTACTATATTAAATGTTCTTTCTAATTTTGCGCGTTTGAGCGAGCGTATTGTTTCTATTGAGGATACTGTTGAGCTTTCTCTTCCTGGTAGATCTAATTGGGTTCCGTTTGAAGCTAGGAGTAGTGTTGCTCACGAGGTTTCTATGGATTCTCTTTTGCGTAACGCGATGCGTATGCGTCCTGATAGGATTATTGTTGGGGAGGTTAGGGGTAGTGAGGCTTTGACTTTTTTTACTGCGATGGATACGGGGCATAAGGGCTGTCTTAGTACGATTCATGCGAATAATGCTAGGGAAGCGATTGTTAAACTGCAGGAGCGTCCGCTTTCTGTTCCCCAGTCCATGCTTCCTTTGCTTGATTTGATTGTTGTTATGCAGAGGCGTCGCTTAAAATCGGGGGGTGTTGAAAGGCGTGTTACCCAAATTGTCGAGCTTTCAAGAATGGAAGATAAGGTTTTGTTTGGCACGATTTTTGATTATGATAATTCTATAAATATTTTAAAGAAAACCGAGCTTGTTGGCGGGGTGCTTGAAAAGATTGGGGAGGTTAATTCTCTAACGCGTCTTGAAGTGTCTTCGGAGCTTAGGGTTCGCCAAAAATTGCTTGAGTGGATGTTTAAGCAGGGAATAAGAAAATCAATGGAGGTTCTTGAAGTAATTGAATCTTATTATTATGACAGGGATAAGGTTCTTGCGGCAATGAAGCAGACTGACTAGTTTGTTTAAAGATTTTTTTCGTAGAGCCGTTTTCTCCTAAAGAGGGTGCAAGACAGGGATAATATTATATTTTATTAAAAAAGTATTTCTTTCGCGTTTTTAAAAAGTTTTTTTATCAGCGCTTGGTTTTTCTCAAATTTCTCGTTTCCTTTTTTTGCAAGATACTTTACATATTCTTCGCTTGCGCGCATTTTTTGGTCTACTATGGGGGTTGTAATGTTTTGTGTACCGAGCATTTCAATAATGTATTTTCCTTCTTTTGCCGATTTTATTCCGGCGCGTTTTATTCCTGTTTTTTCGCATAATTCCAGTATTTTTTTCGCGTTTTCTATTGAATTAGTCCCTAAATGAAATATTAAGGGTTCTTGCTTGAACCATAATACGCTTCCTTTGTATTCCTTAAATGCTTCCAGTACTTCTTTTGGTTTAACTTTTCTGTGCCATTTTCGGTAGAATGCGCTTTCTTGTTTAGTTTCTTCTGGGCCCAGGCTTATCAGCGCTATTCTTCCGGCGCACGAGCTTGTTGTAAAATAATTTTTGGTTTTTGCAATATAATTGCATAATGGGATAAAGTCTTTGTCCATTCTCCCCATTTTTTTTGCTTCTTCATAAGTATTTAAATGATGTTTTTTTGTCATTTCAAACCGTGTTGCTTCCAGACAGTTTTTGTTTTGCCCTTTTGTTTTTTTGTTCATAATAATAACCTTTTTATTCTATTCTAATACTTATTTGATTGGTTTGTATGTTTAAAAAAGCATTTATTTTGTTTTTTGTTATTGTTTTGGCTTCAAGTGTTTTTGCCGTGAGGCTTGTTGATCCTATATCACAGGAGCTTTCTTCCAGCGCTAGTTTTGTGGGTTCAGTGGCTCCGGGCAATACTATTGAGCTGGTTTTCTCAAAAGAGCTTACAAATAAGTATGATTCGCTTGTTGTTGTTTCTGCTCTTTCAAACGGTTTTTCAAGTTCTACTATTTATGATACTGAATCAATTAAGCTCTTCATAACAGCCCCGTCAAACGCGGTTGTTGGTGATTATCCTTTGACTATAAAACTTTTGGGTCCTTCGAGTGATGATACGGTTAAAGTATTTTTCTCGGTAGTAGTGGATTCTTTGGATGTTTCTCCTTCATCTATTGCAGAGCAGAAGGTTTTTGTAGATTCTCCTGCCGAGTATACTCTTTTCTTTGTGAATAACACTGACTCTGATGCAAAGTTTTTGGTTTCTACCGATTTGTCGGCGAGCTGGGTTAAAGAGAATTTTAAGGGGGAATTTACTGTTCCAAGGCGCCAGTCTTCCGAGCGTACTTTCTCGATTATTCCAAGGCTGGCCGGAAAAAAAGAGTTTACAACAACAATTAGTTATGCTGGTTTGAGTAAGGAGTTTGTTTTTGGCGTTGATTCAAAGCCTACTCTAAAGAATAAATTCACTATGTCTTCGCTTGGGCTTCCTTTCTTTTCTTTTTCCCTTCTTCCCAGCTATTTTTTGGGCGGAATAGTTTCTTTTGTTTTTAATTAGTGCTTTTTTTATGGCTAGTAAAATCTTAAGCAAGGTTCGCGCTTTTGCCGAGAAAATAATTTTAGATATTGATTCGGGACTAATTTTTGACGAGTCTTCTTTGAGCGAGCGAAAATTTTTTTGGAGCGGTAGTTTGGGTCTTGAAGAAATGCCTTCACATTCTTTTATTCTTGCTCAATCAAAAAATCCATCAAAAGTTATCCGAAGTCTTCTTTCAATAAAGCCTACTAGAAGTATTTCCGGTGTACAGGTTGTTGCAGTAATGCTTCCTCCTTTTCCATGCCCCGGCAAGTGTATTTATTGCCCAACTTCATTTGAAGGAAAATCTTCACCCAAATCATATACAGGGTACGAACCTTCTTCTCTTCGCGCGCAAAGACTTGGTTTTGATCCTTACAAAATTGTTTCAAATCGAGTAACCCAGCTTGATTTGACAGGAAATCGCGCAGAAAAGATAGAATTAATTTTTCAAGGAAGTTCTTTTACTACTCTATCAAAAAGTAAGCAGGAACTTTTAGTAAAAAAGAGTCTTGACGGGGTTATTGGGAAAAAAACTGTTTCTTTTGCGCGGGCAAAAATACTTGCTGAAGCATCCAAAAGGCGTGTTGTGGGAATTACTTTTGAGACTAGACCTGATCTTTGTGCTAAGTCTGAAATTAAAGAGTTGCTTTCTCTTGGGGGTACCCGCGTTGAACTTGGTGTCCAGAATCCCGATAATTTGATTTACAAGAAAATTAATCGCGGTCACACGGTTAAGGATGTTGTTGATTCTACTGCCCTTCTAAAAGATTCAGCGTTTAAGGTTCTTTATCATTTAATGCCAGGTCTCCCAGGCAGTAAGTACAAGAAGGATTTGAAGAATTTTAAAATGATTTTTTCTGATGAGCGTTTTAAGCCGGATATGGTAAAGTTTTATCCGTGTCTTGTGATTAAAGGCACCAAGCTTTTTGACTTGTGGGAGAAAAACAAATTTGAACCGATTGATGAGGCGCATGCTTCAAAAATGCTTGTAGAAATAAAATCCTCTCTTCCTAAATGGGTGCGTGTGATGCGTGTAAACAGGGATATTCCTAGTACAATAATTTCTGGGGGAATAAAAAAAACGAATTTGCGTCAGCTTGTTGAAGAAGAGCTTCATAAACAAGGAAAGAAATGTAAGTGTATTAGATGCAGAGAAATTGGAATTGTTTCTCGTTCAAACCCGAATATTGACCTTAATGCAAAGCTGGGTGTTGAGTTTTATGATGCGAGTAAGGGTGAAGAGGCTTTTATTTCAGCGGAGTCAAAGGATGCTTTGTTTGGTTTTGCGCGTTTAAGAAATCCTGCTTTTCCTTTTTTGCCCCAAATTAAACCAAATACTGCTCTTCTTAGAGAGCTTCATGTATATGGTCGTGCGCTTTCGCTTGGGGTTCATGATGCAAGTAAAACACAGCATCAGGGTTTAGGAAAAGAATTAATGCTTGAAGCTGAAAGGATAGCAAAAGAAAGGTTTGATTCAAAAAAAATGGTTGTAATTTCTGGGCTTGGAGTGAAAGAGTATTACATCAAAAACTTTGGTTACAAAAAGGATGGTCCTTATGTTTCCAAAGAGCTTTAGAATTGTGAAAGTTTTAAGATTATAAAAGATTTATAATTATAAAAGCTCATGGCGTATGAAAGCTCAGGGATTATATTTGAATTAGCCTTTTTTACCGGCAAATTGGTTTCAAAAGCTTTAAATCCTATTCAATACTTTATTTTGCTGTGATTTTGTGCTTGAACTTGTCTTGGCAGTGTTTGTAATAATTTTAATCATAGTCCTTGTTTTTCTCTTGAACGCTTTTTTCTCTTTGCGTACAAAATTCAATGATTTGAGTTTTTCAAAGTCTTCCNNTTTTCAAAGTCTTCCCAGAGTGTTAAATACGGTCAGCTTGCGGAGCAGTGGATTCCTTTTTCCGCAAAGTTTCCGTATAATTCCCAAAATTTTCGTTTCATTGGAAAACCAGTGGATGGTGTTTCTTTTGAGGATGATAAAATAGTTTTTGTAGAGTTTAAAACCAACAAGTCCCAGCTTAACCCTAACCAGAAGAAAGTAAAAGATCGTGTAGAGAATAAAAAAGTTGAGTGGCTGGAGTTTAGAGTAGAGTAAGTTATTCAAAACAATTATATTGACTTTTCCACTAAATCAAGCACTTTTTCATCATCCGGCACCAGTTTAAGTTTTCTCGCATCTTTTATGGCAAACATTGCCCCAGTTCCTTCATTAAATTGTTTAATTTTTTCCTGTTTATTAATGGGTGCGATGAATACAAACCTGTGAATTATATACCCGTCGGGAAGCGTGTTTTTAACTTCTTCAAGATACAAATAATTCACTGTGTTAATTCCAAGTTCTTCTTTTTTTTCTCTTTCTACGCTGCCACGTCCTTCTTGTA
>JAPLVQ010000156.1:2707-3113 GCA_026397035.1 Candidatus Iainarchaeum sp. | reverse complement strand
CGCGCAGTATTGTTGACGCAAAAGAATAAAAATATCCTTTCCTACACTCGCTCCTTAATAGAACATAATCTTGCTAAACTAAAAGCAGGCAAAAAGATTTATGACAAAAAACGCCGTATTGGAATCCAAAACCTCTGTCCATGGAGAAACGAAGGAGGAAGAAACCAAGCACTATTTAGAATTGCTACAAAAGGACTTGTATTCTTTGCCAAGCTTAATTCTGGTCCAATGGACCCTCGCCAAGCCATGAAAGAAACTCTCCAACTTGAAAAATTAATTAAAAAATCAGGATACAAAGCTGGAAATCTAAATGTTAGATTAATAAAACCACATTTAATAACTCACAATCTTTTCGTGAGCGACTTTTATGCTTTAGGTGAAGTAAATCACATAAGCCAAATGAGCG
>JAPLVQ010000156.1:1981-2655 GCA_026397035.1 Candidatus Iainarchaeum sp. | reverse complement strand
GCAAAGAAATAGACGCAGCCCTAAATAAATTAGCACACGAAGCAAACTGGCTCACAGGAATAAAAGAAATATCACAATACAATTCTTTTTTTAGACAAAAAGACAACACACTCTTACTATTTGACTGGACACCAACCAACACCGACGCGATTGATTATGAAGACTGTCCAGTAGTGTAAAATCCAGTCAAAGTAGGGTTAAAATAATAACCCCAAAAAACCCCCAAAATCTTATTTATATAAGTTTTGCTTGAATCAATACTTAGCAGAAATGAATTTAATAAAGCTAAGGAAAATCTGAATCTAATGGAAAGTGAATAAACATGCAGAAATATGAGGATTTACTGGTAAAAGCGTATCATTCAATACCGCAAAAAGCTTTGAGCCACGAGAGATTTGAAATACCAAGGGTAGAGTCCTTTATTCAGGGAACAAAAACCATTGTAAGAGGATTTAATATTTTAATTAAAGACATGCGAAGAGACAAAAAGCATTTCATCAAATGGCTGAATAAAGAAACAGGAGCGCCAATCTCTGAAGGGAGTAACCAGTTACTAATAAATGGAAAAGTAGGGGCAATACAATTAAACCGGCTCATTGAAATCTATTTCAACCAGTTCGTTTTATGTCCTGAATGCAAAAAACCCGATACACAAGTAATTACCCAAGAAGGAG
>JAPLVQ010000156.1:0-1951 GCA_026397035.1 Candidatus Iainarchaeum sp. | reverse complement strand
AAGCCTGCGGCGCAGTAAAACCAGTTTCGGGACTCTAAGAGAAGCACAAACTAATTAGAAAAAATTCTGAAATAAAAAAAGAAGGGATTAATTTGTTTGCAAAAATACACGAAATCGAATACAAAACGATTCTAGCAGTATGCGATAAGGAGTACATCGGGAAAACCTTTGAAGAAGGAAATATTTGCTTCACCGCTTCTGAGAGATTCTACAAGGGGGAAGAAGTAACTAAAGACGAACTGGAAAAAATGCTTACAGAAAATAATTCTGCAAACCTATTTGGAAACAAATGCGTAAGTATCGCTCTTGAAAAAGGACTAGTCGGGGAAAAAAGCATTATCGTGATAAAAGGAATAAAACACGCGCAAATATACAGATTGTAAAAAAGTGCGCAGGAAAGTAACTGCAAAAGCCATTTATAACAAAACCTAAAAAACCCAAGCAAAAAACTTCTAAACTCCTTTAAACCATTAAAAAACCCGCCAAAGTCACGTTTTTAAACTAAATTAATCGCTTTATATTTGAGTACGGTGAGATAAACGGCTAACTTTAATTCGCAAAAAAGAAAAAATCAGATGTTTCATAAAAAACGCTTCGGGGCACCACAGGAAACCGACCCTGAAAAACTGGAAATGGGTTACTCAAGAATGCGCCTGCCTAATCCTGATGATTTAGAACAATTCGCAGTAGTAACACAGCTAATGGGTTCAAACCAAGTAAAAGCTTACTGCGAAGACGGAGTAGAAAAACAATTCAGAATCCCCGGAAAATTAATGAAAAAAGTGTGGCTCCGCGAAAACGATATTATTATTGTACAATTATGGGATTTTCAGCCAAGCAAAGGCAATGTAGTATGGAGATACCTAGGCAACCAAGTAGAATGGCTAAGAAGAAACGGAAAACTAGCAAAATTACAAGGATAAACTTTGCAAAAACTAATTTTAGAATTTGAAGATATAATCAAAACCCCTAAAAGCAACCCTCAAAAAGCCTTTCTTACAGAATATTTGTATTAGAAATTGATTGGGTTAGAAATTAATTATATTAAACGTGTTTTTATTATGGAACAAGAAACAACAAGAAGACAGGATCATTTCGATAAATTACACAAAGAGAAACGCTTGATTAAAGATGAGAATACAAGAAGCGTTTTTAATAAAGTATTTGATAGAGCAACGCTAGCCGCAGTATATGAACTTGCGAGGAAAAAGTTTTTTGAAGAGATGGAATTTGTCATCTCCACAGGAAAAGAAGGGGCTGTTTTTCGATGCGTTTCGGGCGATAATTACTACGCCTTAAAAATATACAAAGTAGATACTTCGGACTTTAAGCACATGAACGAGTACATTATCGGGGACGAAAGATTTAAGGAAATAAGAAAAGACAGGCTTGAGATTATTAAACTCTGGACAAGAAAAGAATTCCGAAATCTTGAGGATTTTACTAAAGCAAAAATCAGAGTACCCCTTCCAATCGCTTCCACCAGAAACTGCTTACTAATGGAATTCATTGGAAAAGACGGGGAAGCTGCGTCAAGAGCAAAAGATAAAATATTTTTGGACATGCCAGCACAATACGAAAAAATGTGCGAATACATGGCGAAAATGATTAATGCAAAACTTGTTCACGCAGACCTAAGCGAATATAATATTTTGAATAATGATGAAGAACTCGTAATAATTGATGCGGGACAGGCGGTAACCACAATGCATCCAAACGCGCGCGAATTCTTTGAAAGAGACGTAACAAACATGAGCAAGTGGTTTTCAAAACACAACGTAGAAACAAATTACGACAAAATGTATGCTGATATCAAATCCAAGGCGGATGGGTTAAAAAAATTAAAAGCAAAGAAAAAGGATAAATATCCAAACAAAAAATAACAAATTATAAATTAACTACCTGTTTAAATTCAATTAATTAATCTCGACCAACCAATTTAACTCTTTTT
>JAPLVQ010000118.1:13318-13745 GCA_026397035.1 Candidatus Iainarchaeum sp. | reverse complement strand
GCTATAATACAAATAACTCCAAATAGTTGTGTCCGCTTGTTTTTCAGCTGGGAAATAAACAACAATGAAGCTGGTAAAGTTATCCAGAGCAAGTTTTGTTTTAACCCTGCATAAAGAATAGTAACTATTTTGTCCGAGATGCTTGCGCCCCCCTTATTTACAAAATTTAGCAGGATATACTCAATCGGGCTTGTGAAAGACACTGTGCTTATTATTGATAATACCCACCAAACTAACAAAAATACTGCCAGCCCCAAACAGGATGAAAGAATAAACCATTTGAGCTCTTTTCTTTTGAAAAATAAAAAAAACAATACTGGCGCTCCGATTATTATAAAAACAACACTTAATTTTGCAAGAAAAACCAAACCAATACATGATCCAACAATAAGGATTTTTGTCATATTGTTTTTGTACTTTAGAACAA
>JAPLVQ010000118.1:716-13292 GCA_026397035.1 Candidatus Iainarchaeum sp. | reverse complement strand
ATCGCACAAGCAAGTATTGTATTGTCAATATCAAGTAAAAGCGCTCCCTGAATTGCAAGCGGATTAAAGGCATAAATCGCTACAGCGAGAAATACGCTTTCTTTTTTATCCAGTAATTTTGAAGCTAGAAAATAAAATATAATTATTGTTGCGATAAAAACTAATATCCCTGAAAAGCGCAATAAACTTTCCGGAAAAATCAAAAGAAATAATGCAAGATAATGTATATACGTTGTAGGATGTCCCCAAAATAAAATTGGGGGCAAGTTTGGACAAAAATTTATTAAAGGTCGTCCAACTTCATTTAATGATTTTGCGGTATCAAGATACCAAAACTCATCAGCAGTAAACGGCTTTGAATATTGAAGCGAACAAAGAATCACAGCAAATACTATTAATGAAATAAATAACAAAGCCAAAAAATGCTTTTTCAAAAAATCTTTTGTAGGCAGTAACTTTATTTTTTGCGTCACAGCATCCATTATTATTATTTGAAATGATATATTATTAAAATACACATTTTCCAGTAAAGGAAGCCTCTGGTGGGATTTGAACCCACGACATCCAGTTAGTTTGTCATTTAAGAGTACAAAACTGGCGCTCTACCAACTGAGCCACAGAGGCGAAACAATCCGGCAATTTTATTGCATTATTTATTAGCTCATTCTTACAAGAATTTCATTTAATCACTTTTTAAAAGGTTCCTGTCCGGGCTAAAATTCAAATAATATCCAAAAGGAGTCGAGTTTTTTAAAGCCTTTTACCATTTAATCAAAGCATGGGTTCGCTTCAAAAACTAACTAAAAAACAGGAATCTGAATTTTGTCTTTCTTGTGGCGAGTGTTGTAAGCGTTACTGGATTACACTTCTTCCAAGTGAAGCGTCCAAAATAGCACGTTTGCTTAAAACTAGTAAGGGAACCTTTCTTCCAAATTACTGCATGCTTAATGTCAAGCTTTATCCAAAAACTACTCCAGGGGTATTGACTTTCCCAACTACTTTTTTCCCGCAAAGGCTTTTTGATTTGATAAAAAAAGAAGTGGCAACTCCGGCTGAAAGTTTTTTTATTGTTCCACAAGTAGTATTATCTCGCAAAAACAAGATTATATTCAAATTTGATAGTAAAAGAACCCAAAAAGAACAGCGTTTTAGTTGTTCTTTTCTTAAAGCAGAAAATGCCTGCGAAATTTATCCAGTGCGTCCTGAGCCTTGTAAACTTTTCCCTTTTATCGCAATGCCTGATTTACGCGAACAATATCCTTTTTGCGAGCTTTTCAAGTCAACTCAAAAGAATCTTTCAATTGAATCAAAAATTTATTATAAAAGAGTTCAGGAGTACTTTAAAAACGTTGATGAAAAAAGTTTTTTGGGTGTTTGGCAGTATCCACCAAAAAAAGGTTTGCTGTTTTTGGGAGAAAAACAAATCGGAGAGATTTCGCTTGACGAGCTTGTAAGCATGATGCCAAAAAGTTCCAAAAAAAAGCAAATCTACAAATAATTACAAGCAAAATTCGAACAATATCCTTTTATTATTTAAACTCTAAAACTCATTATAAAAGATCTAAAACTTACTTCATCAAAAATTTAAAACTCTTTTTTATGAATCCGTTATCCAGAGAAGTTTTTTTGCTTCGACAAATTTTCTTTCTTTTGAAGCATTAGATTCAAGTATTTGCTTTTTGAGGGCGACGTATTCTTTAAACAATTCTTCGCAAGTCTTGTTGAATGCATCTTTTTCTTCGCTTGAACTAAAAGTATCGTCAATTTCTTGCTGAGATAGTATCATCGGCATTGTTATTCCCTGATTTTTTGCTTCATTAATTGACGAAGTATAATCTTGTTCTGATAATTGGAAAACAGTGGAAGTATTTATTGTCATTACTAATTGCATAACTCCAGAATAAGCAAGTTCTCGCGCAAATAAAAGTCTTATTGGCGGCGTTTTGTACAATTGGGTTTCTTTATTTTTCAGCCAGTCAATATCCTGTTTTGTTGAAGTATAATAATCATCATTAATAGTGCTTGTTTCTCCTTCAGCCACTTGTGTTCCATCAGGGACTGCTTGTATTCCATCAGGGACTGCTTGTATTCCATCAGGGACTGCTTGTATTCCATCAGGGACTGCTTGTATTCCATCAGGGACTGCTTGTGTTTCCATTCCAATCACATAACTGTCAAGCAGTTCCTGATTTGAAGTATAAAGTCCTTGCGCGTAGGATATTTTTTCTGCAGTAAAGTCAGGAACCCCATTAGAAACACCAGCATAATTCAAAAGTAATAAGAGTATCGCAAAAAGCACTACTATTACAGCAAGTGAAAATCCCTTATAATTTGAAACAAAAAACAACGATTTTCCAAAAACTCCTTTTCCCCCTTTTTCTGTTTCAGGAATCATTTTCCCAGTATTTTTTTTCTTAAAGCTTTTACTCACCAAAACACCGTACAAAAAGCATAGAAGAACAAGGTTAAATACTTTACCAGAAACAAAAAAAGTTTCCAAAAAAAGGTCTTCCTAAATTTACTGACATAAAGCGAATTCACAAGTTGGCGCTACTCGTCCTACTATACTTCCATCAGGACAGCTTCTTGCATCTTTTGGACACACAATTGATTCCTCATTTATAGAAGAACACACTTCAAATTCACAGAACGGCGCTGTACGCCCAACTGCGCTTCCGTCAGGACAAATTTTCGCATCCATTGTGCATCCAATTAACCCCATTTCAGTAAAACCTATTTCAATCATTTTCGCTGAATAATTTGCATCAACAAGCACGGCTATTTTTTCTCCTGTAAGGCAGTTACATGTTTCGCAAGTCACTAAATCTGCCACACTTCCTGATGCAAAATCTAAAACAGTTATCTTGTATTTTTCCGTAAGCCAGGAGCGCACTAATTGAATTTCTTCGGTTGGTTCTTGCGGAGATATCCCTTGGATAGTAAGTTCCTGCATTTTACTTGCTTTCCAAATATTCCAAGGATTGTTATTGCATTGTTTTGACTCTATTGAAAACCATTTTTGTTCGCCAATAATAGGCTGCGTAATATCAGTAATTTTTATTTGGACTTGACTATTACTAGGATCAATTGCCAAAAGTTCAATCTGATAATTACCAATTAGTGTGCTTTTTTCTGTAGTCATGGCTAAATGGATTTGTTGTTCTTTAATTAAATTTCCACCATAAAGTTTAAGGTTGACTCCTAACTCCCCCGCCCAGATACATTCTTTTCCAGCAGGACACCGAGAATCAGTAAAAGAAATTACTGTGAAAAATATATTTGAATCCTTATTTTCATAAGTTGAGTTCTGGGCTAAAGTAATCGGTTTATTTAGTTCAACATTTACTGCCTGCCCACCAATTGGTATTTGAATACACCCAAAAAGTGCCAAAACAAACAAAGCAGTAATGCTCCCAATAAGTAATCTTGAATCCATACCGCGCTTTTGCATATTAAATTTATACATATTTCCCATTAAAATACTATTCAAACACATTGGTTATGCCCTAAAATGATACTAATTTACAACCGCCAACGCGAAATACATACTATACCATATTAAGGACAAAGCGGTCTTTTTATATTATTATTTTCCAACAACCAATATATGGAACTTGCCGATATTAATTGCAAAAGAAAGTGGCTTCTTGGCGTTGGAGAATCCAAGTCTCCTGTTGAGATTGATTACTTTGCAAAAGCGCCAGACAAACAGCATTCCCACAAGAAGATTAATGAATATTATATTGTCACCAAAGGTTCTTTTGAGATTCTAATTAATGAGAAAAGGTTGTCAGTAAAAAAAGGGCAGGTTTTGTTCGTTGAACCTGGTGAAGTTCATGGTATAATAAAAACAAGTCCGAACTTAAAGTGTTTTCTTATAAAGTGGCCCTCAATTAAGGATGACAAGCTTGTCAAAGGAGAATAATTTTTCAGCCAAGTATTTTCTCAAACCAACTAATCAGCAGTTTTCTTCAGCTTTTTAATCTTAATGGCATTTTTTACTTTTTTCTCAAATTCATTTATATCTTTTCTTGAAGAAATAGTGGCTTTTTTTAAATACTTTTTTATTTGTTCGCAGGTAATTGAGTCAAATACTTCTTTGTTCTTTGTTATAATAAAGCCGCTTAACTCTGTCGCCCCAAAACGCCACTCGACAGATTTTGTTGGCAAAACAATTGTTCGCGGATAAAAAATAACTTGATTCCCTTTTATTGCAAGATTATAAGAATAAGAAATACCCTTTATTATTCTAAAAACCCATTTTGAAATATTCTTTCCAATTATCTTTATCCCATAAGATGGATAAATTATTCGACTAACAACTACTTCCCCATTTGAAAAAAGAAACTTTGTTTTTGCACTCATTACAGGAAGTTTTTCGTCAAATACCTGAAAATGGAGATGAGCTGGAACTCCCGCCCCAGACCCCTTAATACTCAGAATTGCAGTAGTTGGAATAATTTCACAGAACTTTAGTATAAATTCAAAGTCTTTTAACCTTGGATTTGCGTAATGTTTTTTTGTTATCAAAAGCCGATGGTGCTTAGCAAATGGATACAGATTGGGGGTCAAAATGTAGTTGCCAATCACATAATACCTTCTTTTTAAAAATTTGCTGAACGGACAAATATTTTTTGGATAAGTCAAATTAGCTGCTCTGCGTTTGTTAAATATTATTTTAAAATCCGGACCGTATTCATTTGGAATATAACGAACAAGCGATTTTCCCCTAAATAATTCAGGCAAATACTTTCCCCACACAAATCTAATTTCATTGTCTTTTGGAAACCGTTTGGTTCTTTTTAGACCCTTGCATAAATTAACTCTCATCATAAATATACCCCCTTTATTTTTTCATTTCGCTTTTTGGGCAAGTCGGGTCAAGCATTTCAACATTATTAAATAAAGCATAAGATATTGCTGGACAGCCACCAAAACAACTTTTTTCAAAATACTTGCAAGAAATACATTCTTCAGCTGATTTTCGGCCTCTAAATTTTTTAAACACCCCAGATTCTTTCCAAATTTTCATGAATCCATTGTTTTTTACGTTGCCTGCATTAAATTCAGGAAAGGGGGTAAAAAAGCTGCAAGGAAATATATTTCCATAACTATCAATGGCAATTGTTTTTTCTGCAGCCAAGCAGCGATTATTTCCACCTGAGGGCAAAGGATAAAGCGTTTCTTCCGCTACCAGTTTGTCAAAATCACAAGTTATTTGGATTTTTGGAAAGTCTTTTTTTAATTCAAGAATTCTTTGCACTGCATTATAGAACTCTTTGCCAGTTAGCATTTCCAAATCTGCTGTTGTTTGTTGCCTTCCAATAGGACGGATAGTAGAAAACTTTATTGCAACACCGATAGAATTTGCAAGAGCAATCATTTCTTCAATAAAGTCTTTGTTTATTTTACAAAGATGACAGCTTATTCTTATATCAACCCCTCGCTGTTTTAAATATTTTATTGACTCAACCGATTTATCAAAATTGCCTTTTCCTCTTATGCCATCATGAACTTTTTTCGGCCCATCAAGACTAATCTGTACTCTAAGAAAATTTGCAGAGACTATTTTATCCAAAATGTCTTTTCCATAAACACCATTTGTAGTAAGCGTTGAACGGATTCCTTTATTGTTCGCATAATTGACAATTTCAAAAAGGTCCTGCCTGCAAGTAGCTTCGCCGCCAGATATGAAAAGACAAAATATCCCTGCTTCAGCAGCTTCGTCAATTATCTCAAATATTTCTTGAGTCGAGAGCTCCTTTTTTGTATTTTTCCCAGAATCTTTATAACAGTGAGAACAAACCAAATTGCACTGTTGCGTTATATCAAGACCTATTTCTTCAGGCGCATTTAGATAACAGTTTGTAATTTCCGGGTTTTTAACAAAAACCAAGCTGCTTGATTTAAATTTTTCCAGTTGCTCTTTGGTTTGTTCTTTTGTAACATAATTGTATTTACCAGTAGTAGAATTGTAAATTATCCCCCCGAATTTTTCTTCTCGAAAAACAATTTTCCCTTTCATGCTTGAAAACATAATTTCATTCTCTCCAAAAGTTAAATGCAGGAGTCGGTTTTTTCAACCAAGCTCCAAATACTGATTCAAGACTGCAGGAAGAACATTTTTGTCCACGTTCTTTCATCAATTCTTCCATTACAAATTGGGATTTCTCCCACATGGCACTAAAGGACTCTTTGACATTTCCAAGCGGTTTTACACCCGACAATAAGTCCCCGCAACCAGCCATTATAACATCCCCATTATTTTCTATTCTTAGCTGCGTTCTGCCCGCTCCGCAAATCACGCTGTCAAAATCACTAATATCACAATAATCAAAAAAATCGGGTGCCATTGTACCATAATTAAAGAAGACATTCACTTTTTTCTTAAAAAGATCCATCTTTGTTTTAAGTAATTCATTTTCTTGTCTGTCCAATAGACCTTGCATTTCTTCGGCAGAGCCTATTTTTGATACAGGAGAAAACTTTATGTCACAGTCAAGTTGTTCAGCAATTTTTATCAATTCATCAACATCACAAAGATTGTCTTTGTATAAACACACAACTATTCGCACATATTTTCTTTTTGATTTTAGCAATTTTATCGTTTCAATTGCACGCTTAAATGATCCAATCCCTCTAATATAATCATGGTTTTTTTCAAGCCCATCAAGACTAACATGTACTTTATCAACACAACTATTTGCAAGCTTTTCTCTTATCTCGTCAGCACAAACCCCGTTAGTATTAATAGAAACGGTAAGATTATTTTTCTTGGCTTCTTCAAATATTTTGTCAAAATCTTTTCTTGCAGTTGGTTCAAAACCGCCTAAACGCACCTCAAAAACTCCCATTTGACCAAGTTGCTTAAAAACTTTTTTTAAACTAGAAAAACTCAGTTCTTTTGTTTGAGTACGTTTTTTTCCCACCATGCAATGTTTACACCTCAAATTACAAGATGCTGAAATTGCAACAAATACTTTTAACGGAGCAGACAAAAAACCTGTTTTTGGGTTATTAAAAATCAAGGGTATTTCTTTTGTCATGCCAAAAAATTCTTGCACACCGCTTTTTGAGAAAGCTTTTAATGTCCAAATATCTGGATCATAAAGTAATCCCCCAAAATATTCATGCCTAAAAGATAATTTTTGTTTTTCCATTTTCAAACACTTCCCCATGAAAATCATTTGTTACCCAAAAATAATTTGCTAGTCTCTGATTTAAGTCACATTCTCTGCAATCTTTTGTCAAATTTTTAACTTTTTCGTTATGCACCTGAATTTTAGCCCAAACATCCGAAAAATTTTCATTTTTAATATTTCCAAGCGGTTTATGCCGTTCAAAATAAGTCTGACAACCGGTTTGAATTACACTACCGTCGAAATCAATGCTTGTATGAATCCTGTTTATGCAACACTCAATATGCATCCCGCTAAATTCCCCTTTTTCCCCAGAAAGTTCACAAAATAATGAAGAAGTAATATTTGTACGATTTTCAATTCCTTTTTCTTTGCAATAGTTTTCTATTTGATTTCGCAAGTTTAAAATTTCTTCTAAAAGGATTGGTTCCATTTTTGAGTTTTTTGCTCTGCCAACATTAAACATTGGGGCTATTTTTAGACCACACTCATTATCATTGCACAATTTGCTTAGTTCAAAAGCACCAAAAAAGTTTTTTCTTGATAAAGTACAATTAACTTTTACTCTTTTTCCCATCTTTTTAAAATAAAGCATTGAAGACCATGCTTTCTCAAAATTACCTGTCCCTCTGAGAGAATCATTCACCCCGCTAACACCATCAATGCTTATTTTAATTTTGTCTATACTGGATTTGGCCAGCATTTTCTTTTGTTCTTCTGTATAAATTCCATTTGAATTAATAAAAATAACAAAGCCCAATTCTTTAGCAAGTTTTACTATTTTGAAAAAGTCTGGGTGACAAAGAGGTTCCCCCCCGCCAAAGGATATTTCAAACACACCCATATTTTTGAGTTCATATAATATTCTGCTTACTTCATAAAAATTCAATAAATCTTCTTTTAATGGACTTGAATCATTAGAACAATAAGTACAGTTCAGGTTACATTTGTTTGTTAAAATAAAAAATACTCTTGTCGGGGCACTTAGAGTTGAGCATAAACTACTTTCCCTCAAAATAATATCTGTATTTGGTGGACTTTGTCTTAGTATATCAACAAACCTTTTTTCATCAAGACTATAAACTAAAACTTTTTCCCTATCATACAATAATCCGCCAAAAACTTCTTTTCTCATAACATATCTATTCATGCTTTCTCACCCAAAAGCAAGTCTTTGAAACAATAAGGATCAAAATTATCAAGAGTTCCATTTTCATAATATGACATTACTGGACAACTTCCAACACATTCATGTTTGTAATGATTACAGGACAAACATTTTTTGTTCTTGTATTGCTTTAAATCTCTAAAAACTGCCCACTTTTTGCTGTTAAGCCAAACATCAGAAAATTTTTGTTTTCTAAGATTCCCCGCAACAAATATTTCTTTACCAATCTTATCTTTACTAGATGGATCACTTGCAGGACTATAACTACAACCATAAATATCCCCGAGAGGAGAAATTACTGCTCCTTCAACTCCTGCTGCACAAGTGCGCTCTTTTTTAATTATTCTATCCTGTTTTGAAAGATTATCCTTATTTAAGAGATCAATCGTTGTAACAAATTTTACCTTATGAACTTTTCTCAAACCATTAATAGTTTTTATCATTTCATAAAATTCTTTGCGTGAAAGCATTTGGTCTGACAAAAGTTTCGCAGCCCTCCCATAAGGTCTTAATGGAATTAAATTCAGGCTTTCTGCCCCAAGGGAATCAGCAAGTTTTGCGAGAAATTTTATTTCGTCTTTATTATATTTACCTATTACTGTATTTATCCTGATTCGCTTTTTTTGTTTTGAAATCGCCTTTAAAGTTTTTAACGCTTTTTTGTAATTTCCTTTCCCACGTATATAATCACTTACCTTTTCCCTTCCTTCAAGGCTCACAATGAACCAATCAATCCCGCTATTAATTATTTTCTTGGATTTAGTCGCATTATACACCCCATTTGTTCCCATGCTAATATAAAAACCAAGTTTTTTTGCATATTGTATTATAGTCAAAAAGTCTTTTCTTGTCGTTGGTTCCCCGCCAGTAAACCTTATTTCAAATGTTCCCGCTTTGTTTAATTGATTAAGTATATCAAGGACTTCTTTTGTTGTAAGTTCCTTATCGAGCGGCAACGAGCTTTCATTAAAGCACGCTTTGCAGCCCAGATTGCATTTTCTCGAAAGTTCAAAATATATTCTTGACGGGGCTGAAAAACAATCATCTGGAAGCAAATCACGGTTTTTTTTAGGGATAAATTGCCATTCAGGATTATTTTTTATTAATGAATTATTTAACATTGAAAGATATTGTTCTTCAGTTAATTGCTCCGCTTTTCCGTTTTTCCTGTCAAATAAAAAAGCACCTTTTTTTTCTTCCCTTACTTTGTAATTAATCATTTGCACACCAATTTACCCTTAAACTAAACAATTCTTTTATTTTTCTTCACAAGAATTTAAATCTTTAATTTGATTTTCACTAGTTGTTCTAGTCGTATTCAGTGGTTGACAGCAAGTACAGCTTTCACAAGGCAATTTGCATCCAAGACTTAATCTTCCATAATCTGAAACTAATTGGGCTTCCCTTATTTGTTCCAATCTTTTCCCTTGCCAAATTTCTTTTATGCTGTCTTTGTTCAAATCACCAATAATAAATTCAGGTTTTACCTTTTTTCCTTTGAAAAGCTCATTAAAACAAATAACTACTTCCCCTGAGCAATCAACATTAAATCTTGCCCAATGAACAAGACATGGAACGTTTTCTCTAATTTGAGTATCAAATTTATTCGAAATAGCGTGGTTATAATCGTGATAAGACCTGACAAAGGCATCATTAACTAAACCAGATTTTTTCCAGTATTCAACAAAACTCTCATCATATTCTTTGTCTTTACTTTGTACTCTTGACACAAGTATTTTACAATGAAACCTGTTTTTATTTTTGTAATCAGACAAGAATTTTAGATTCTTTTTTATCAAATTAAACTCATCAATTCCTTTTGTATTTTTATAATTTTCGGAATCAAAACTATTAATTGAAACCTCAATTATTGAACAGTTCTTTGCAAGAATTTCCAGAAGCAAATTGTTTTTTGTTGCTGCTGAAGTAAAAATCCATGTTTTTACTTTTCTTAGTTTTGAATATTTTAATGCTTCTTCTAGACGGTTCCACAACAAAGGTTCTCCAACAGCATGTATTCTTAAAACGCTTGAAGAGTAATTTTTAATTTCATCGACGATTTTTTTGAAAAGCTCAATATTTATTGTCTCATTCCCAAAAAAATCCCCTCTTTTTTCTTTTGGGGTCAGTCCTACTGGACAATGAATGCATTCACATGGACAAGAGCCCCTAAGGACACAAACATTTATTATCGAAGGAAACTCAAATTGCTCTTTTGAAACAAACCCTCTTTTCACAAAATCAATTTCGCCCATAAACAACCACCTTTGCTTCTTCATTCTTTGCCTCAATCATCAAGGAATCTATAAGATTATCTAATTGGATGGTTGATTTTTCAAGTAATTTAAAAACAGCCAAGAATAAACTCAAAGAAAATACCGGATGAGGCAACTCCCTTTGGTAATTATATTTTGTTTTTATCTCTTTAATTAGTTTTTCTCTTAGTCCTATTGCTGACAAAGCAAACTCTTTCACTTCTTTGTTTTTAGGCATTATTGCCCAAGGAAAACAATAAGATTGATTGTTTATCCTGAATTTTTCATATTGATACTCAATATTTTTTTCATTTGATATATCAGAACCCGGATAAAATTCAACAAATGAAAAGACTGTTATTCGAGCTCCCTTTTCAATTAAAGGAATTGATTTTTCAATCGTTTCAACTATGTCATTTATCGTTGTGGTTGGATAAAAAAGGAGTATATTCATTAAGGGAGTGATTCCAGAATTTATTGTTTGCATAATAACCTTTTCTGCAAGTCTTGAAGGATTATTAGAAGCAATCTTTTTTTGTATATCTTTGAGAATTTTATTTGAGAATGACTCAACCCCATAAATTATCAGCTTAAAACCAGCAATTCTCATTAATGAAAGGATATTTGGTTCAACGTTGTCTGTTCTTGAAAGACAAAAATAATTAAGACTTTTTGTACCAAATTCATTTACAAGAGCTTTACAAAGTTCTGCCGCTCGTTCAGAATTTTGAAGCAAATTATCATCATTAAAATAAAATGCGTTAACATTCGGATGAAACTTTATGGCTTGTTTCATGGACTTAATAATATCCCCAACATCCGTCTCTAGTGAGCATTGTAGTTTTCCAGTCGCATCTTCAAGAAAATTGGTCGCTGAACAAAAAGTACATCTCATTGGACAATGGCTGCTTGTCATGAGTCTTATTGTATAAAGTAGTCCGTCATTTTTCATTACTTCAAGTACTTGCTTAGAATATTTTAATTCCATGTGCTCCCAATATTTTTCATATGGTACAACCGAATAATCAAAGGAATTAGCTATTTTTGCATAATCTTTGTTTGAATACACATCCCTATACCCAGTATCAATTATCCCTTTTGAGGTTTTTATTGAAAGCCCTTTTATTTCTCTAAAATCTTCTGGTTTATTTGAACCCTTTTTAATTGAATTAATCATTTCTGCAATAGGGAATTCACCAAAACCATGAACAACTATATCAAGCGGGGTTTTTGACAAAAGCTCTTTTTTAATAAAAACTGCGCCCTGCCCGCCTGCAATTAGAATTGATTTTGGAGAAAGAAGTCTAGCAGTGTGCATTAGCTCAATATCATTTTTTATGGTTGGATAAAGAAGGCTAAAACCGATTATATCATAATTGTTATCAATAATTTTTCTTCCTAAAAAAGGGAATCCATCAAGATCTACATCAACAACATCTACACTTGCATCCGTTTTTTTTTCAACAAAAGATTTTATCCGGTATACTCCGTTAGGCGGGGAGAAAAACTGACCAGCTCTTAGTTCAGAATTCTTAAACGGCCCTACCAGCAAAACTTTTTGTGCAGTCCCCATAAGATAGGATTATATTACCTTCCGCCATAAAAATAAGATTATTGTCCTACCCAGTAGTATAAACCCGAAAGTCATTATTTTGAAACACAAGATATCGGTTACAATAAATGAAAAAACTCTCAGCCAAGTTTTGGGTTTAGTTGATGGGGTCAGAATAAACGGATTGTCCCAAGCAATCGAATATCTTCTTGAGAAAGCTCTTATTGACCAGAGAATAGCGGTAATAATGGCTACAACCCCGCCAAAAAAAGAACATGCTACTGATTTCGAAGAAAGACCTTTGTTAAAAGTAGAAGGAAAAACTATTATTGAGCACGCCGTACAAAAGCTTTCTGAAAGTAAATTCAAAAAGATATTTATTGTTGGAGGACACAATCTTCTTACAAAAGTATATTCAGTAATTGGCGACGGATCCAGTTTTGGGGTTGAAATTAAATATGA
>JAPLVQ010000118.1:0-695 GCA_026397035.1 Candidatus Iainarchaeum sp. | reverse complement strand
GCTGGAGGATTAGGATTAAAAAAAATAAAAGGTACAGTTAATTCTTCTTTTCTTGTTATTTTTTGTGACATTTTTTTTTCAAACTTTAATCTTGAAGAACTATGGAAACAACATCTCCGCCACAAGGGCATTGCAACTCTTCTTCTTAATACAATACCCCCATTATACTCCCACAAAGAGGTTGTTGCAAAGATTCGCGGAAACCAGATAATTGAAATCAGGAGTTTCGAAAAAAACCAGTTTCTTCCATATTTTTCAGGCGTGTTTGTAGCTGAACCGGATTTCTTTAATTTGCCGGAAAAATTCAGGGATGTTTTTCCGGCGCTTGCTAAAAAAGGTCTTCTTACTAGCTACATTGAGAGTGTTCCATATTTACATCTTCATACTTTAAAGGAAGCAAAAAGACTCTACAAAAATAAAAAAAAATATTAACACAACTTTAAACAATTAAAAAAGCATTAAAGAACAAAAAAGTGATTAATTAGTGAAGAACCCCAATTAACCCAAAAATTTCAATTCGCTTTGCTTATAGCGAAGGACATAAATAATTGAACAAAATATTGTCCTTTGATAGTCACAACCAAACAAAACCAACGGTTTTGTGAGGCACTAAGCAAACCCCTGGGTTTGCGAGGCTTCGCGAAATATAATTTCGCTTAGTCGTAAAATGCTTCGGCATTTTACAATGAAGACTT
>JAPLVQ010000163.1 GCA_026397035.1 Candidatus Iainarchaeum sp. | reverse complement strand
ATTCCTTTGTCATACAACATGACCGCTCTGATTCGTGCATCCATATCCGCTTTCACCACTCACAACCACCACAATAGTGGTGGTAGAAAGCGGACATAAGTTCGACATACAAATTAGGACATAAGTCACCCTACGCTACACAATAAGTAAATTACTAAAAAACAAATGTCGCGCAAGTTTAGTGGAAAAATACTTAATGAACAGTACAAGTAAATATGGTTCAGCCTTTGGACATATGCTGCAGTGGATAAAATAAGGGGGCGAGGGGTGTTTAATAATTATTTAGGAAATATACCTTCGAGAGTAAGTATTCCTCTAACTTCAGCCCTCTCGTCAGCTTTAAATACCACTTAAGATTTCTATTATGTGGTTATCATGCCTTTAGAAGAAATTATCAGAACGAAGACTGGGATTCAGAACCTGGATAAAGCGTTGAATGGGGGGTTTCCCCAGGGAAATATTGTTCTTGTTTCTGGCGGGGCAGGAACTGGTAAATCTACTTTTTGCTTGCAGTATTTGCTTAATGGGGCGACTCTTTTTGGAGAAAAAGGATTGTATGTTTCTACCGAGCAAAATAAAGCGGAATTGATGAAACAGGCAAGGGGATTTAATTGGAACCTTACTGATTTAGAGCAAAAGAACTTAATTAAAATAGTTTTTTTTGATATTACGGGTGCGGACGGATTCCCTGAAAGATTAAATACTTTAATTCAGGAATTCAAGCCCAAAAGGCTGATAATTGATTCTCTTACTACTCTGACGGATTCTCTAATAGTATCAGGTATTGGCAATGACAAAGAATTCTCTCTAGTCCAAATAGCTGAAACAGTAAACCCAATCCCTCGAACAGAACAAATAGTAACAAAAAACATCCTTTACAGATTATTCAAAGAAATAAAGAAATTTGGGGTGACGACACTATTGACCTCCGAATTGCCTGAAGACCAAAGAACTCTAAGTGCAGATGGGGTAAGTGAATTTGTTGCGGACGGGGTGATTGTTTTTAAATCATTGACTGTTGGTGATTCAACAGCTAGAAATTTGGAAATAAAAAAGATGAGATATACTCAAGTTGATGGCGGGTTGAAAGCGTATGATTTTACAAAAGATGGAATTATTTTATTATAGGGTGAATTAGATGCCTCTAAAGGAAAGTTTTGTTGGTCTATATATAAAACGGTTTATTATACCTGGGGCGCTTGTCTTTAACAAACCTGGGTTTCTAGATTTTAAAATCTCGGGCAAAACAAATATCTATGCACGACAAATATTTTATCCTGCAGACTTTTTTATTGAGTTTGAGAGTGGATTGATAAAAGAATTTGGGGAAAAAGGGCGTCAAAAACTATATTCCATTGGGAAAAAATTTGGTTATCGATTTGCACAGGCTGGGAAGTTTGAAAATATAAAAGATCATCCAGGGGACAAGATTAAGGATTGGGTGTTTATTGCAAGTAAATTTGTTGAAGGTACTTATGCTAGTAGTATTGAAAATGAATTGGATTCTGCCAAAAAGAAAGTTGATTATTTATTGAAACGATTTACAATCTTGGAAAAATTGGGTTATGAATATATTTTTGCCACGGGGGGAACGGCGGGGTTAATGGCGTGGATTTTTCAGGAATCATCAATAGAGGTTGTTTTGCATGATTTAAAAGAAGTGAATGGTTATTATGAAGCCACTGTAACTGCTGCGCCAAGAGAATATCTAAAAAAGCAGTTTCCAGATGAGTTGATACCTGTTGAAGAGAATTTAACTGATCTTTTAGAGGATTTTAATGATTATGCAAAATTTAATGCACAATCCCAAACAAGTTGTTCAAAATCGTTCCAAACTTATTTAGATTTTAAGTTCTTTAAGTATCAAGATGGAATTGTTACTTTTAAGGATAAACGCTTTTTTTTATTTGAACTAAGTGGTACATATTTGCTTGAGCTTGAACTAAAAAAGGAAAAGGATAAAAAATATTTGGAGATATTATTTGATTCTGCATTCAAAGTGGGTAAAGAAAGTCTTTCACAGTTTGGAAAAACTCAAAGAGACGTTTTTGATGTTTTATCGGCTTTAGGTTGGGGGGAAGTTTTGCCTTTTTCTCAATCTGAAAAAGAAATAAAAGTTGCAGTTAATCATTTCCCTTGGTCAAAATGGTACAAAGATATTGATTTTGTGATAATGCGTGGTTTTTTATCAGGTATTTTGTCAGCCTTGCTTGGCAAAAAAGTTATTTTTGATAAGCCAATTATAGATTTAAGCAAAGGTCACTTGAGTCTTTTATTTGGTGGTAAGTATTCTTAAAATTGGGCCTGTTGAGCGGAGCATATATTCTTTGCGAGAGTCATCGCCTGTAGTGATTCCCCAAATAGATCCAGATAAGCAATCTGTTGATGAGTCCATTAAGATGCTAAAAAAGTTGGATTTAATTGGAGTTAAACATATTGCCATTGGAAGCAGCTTAAGCAATCCTATATTGGCTCAAGAACTTTTTGAGGTTATAATAAAAGACTTTGATTTCACTTTTACAACATACGTGTCAACTACAAGCAGTTTTTTGTTGAAAGGAAAATTAGGTCGATCAGCTATATATTGGGCAACAGTTTTTAATGCAAATAATTTATTTTTCCTTAGAGATTCTTTGGTAATGGGAGCTCCGCTAATAAAAACTGATCTTCTTGAACCAATACCTACTGCATATGTTTTTGATGAAAGAAATTCTAAAGGTACTGCAAATTGGTTAGCTCAACCTAATCCGATACCTAATGAAAAACCAGAGATAAGTCTAGCCACTGCATTAGCTTGTGAATATTTGGGTATGCGTTTTTATATAATGGCAGGTGGATCAGGTAGCCTTTTGCCACCTCCTGAGTCGCATGTTAAGCTTATTCACAAAAAAACTGGTTTGTTTGTTATTCCAACAAGTGGGATAAAAAGCGTTTCTCATGCCAAATCTCTTTTGGAAGCCGGAGCTGATGCTTTGCATATTGGGACACTGATTGAATCAGAAGATGGTCTTGCTGAGTTTAAGAAAATCTTTAATCTTAGTAAAAAGTTTCCTGGTCGAAAGATAATTTGGTGGATTTGATTCTATGCTTGTAAAGGATCTCAATTCAATAGAATTGGGTTATGATATTATTATTGTTGGAGCCGGAGCCGCAGGATGTGTTTTAGCAGCAAATTTATCTGAAAAATTCAAAGTTTTATTAGTTGACTCAAAAGATTTCCCTAGAAAAAAGGCTTGTAGTGGAATAATAGTTGAAGAGGGAAAAAGCTTTTTTGAAGGAAAATTGGATAAAAGTGTTTTGGTAGAGCCAAATGTCTTAGATATTGATTATGTTGATTGGGATAATAATTTGTCAAAAAAGTCTGTTAAGGGTTTTCTGAATTCGGATCGATTCGCACTTGATAATTTTTTGTTTGATAAAGTGAGAAACAAACACAGTATCTTTTTTTTAAAGAATACTAATTTCATTGAGTACTTGGAAACTTTGGATAAAGTTCACAAAGTTGTAATGCTTGAATCAAATGGTTTTGTTAAGCCTATAATAACTAGGTATATTGTTGGTTGTGATGGTGCATTATCTAGTATTAGAAGAAAAGTATTTTCAAGAGATACTCCATTTTATATTGGTGTTCAAGAGTTAATCAAAAGTAATATAAATATTGAAAGAGCAATATTTATTTTTGATAAAGAAATAACTGATTTTTACTCATGGATAATTCCAAAAAAGCCTTATATCGAAATTGGGGCGCTTTTAGAACCTAAAGATTCAAAAGGAAAGTTTGAATTATTGAAAAAGAAAATTGGGGAGAAATATTCTATATTTGGGAATGGTGAATATAATTCAGCAATAGTTTTGAGACCTAATTCAATAAAAGATATTTTCCTTGGAAAAGATTCGATTTTTTTATGTGGGGAGGCTGCAGGGTTAATTAGTCCAAGTAGTGCTGAAGGTATAAGTTATGCTTTAAAAAGTGGGAAGTTTTGTGCAGACGCTTTAAATAGTGGAAAAGACGCTTTAAAAATATATAAATCCAATTGCCAATTACTTGTGGACAGACTTTCAAAAAAGTTTGAGAAAGCTAAAATTATTTCGGATTCTAATTTGCGTAAGAAGTTATTTGAATAGAATTTTGTGGTTAAATGAATAAAATCGTGTTCACTGATATTGATGGGACTCTGATAAAAGGATTTATTACAATTGATTTTGTGAAATACTTATGGTCTAAAGAGCTTTTTGATTCTGAATCATATGCTTTGCAAGAAAATTTAATGCAGTTGTTTAAACAAAACAAGATTGATTTCTTTGATTGGCTTTCAAAATGGGCAAAAATTTGGGGTACTGCTATGAATGGGAAACCTCAAAAAGAAATTATTTCGGCAGCAAATGCGTTTTTTCCGCTTTTCAAGACAAATATTTATGGTTCTTCAAAAGAACTAATAAATGTTTTTCATGAAAACGGATTTTTTGTAATAGGCATTTCTAGTGGGATTATTGAAACAGCAACATTGGTTAAACAATATCTTGGTCTCGACGAGGTTTGGGCTTCCAAACTTGAAGTCAAAAATGGGGTTTATTCAAGCAAAGTTGTAACACAATTACATACGACTGATGGAAAAGAAAAGGCAATTATTGATTTTTGCAAAACAAACGCAATTAACTTATCGGATTCTGTTGGAGTGGGAGATAATTTGCAAGATTTGCAGATTTTTAATCTTACAAAGAGAAATATTGCATTAAACCCAAGTCCTGATTTGAGGGAGTATGCACTAAAAAACAATTTCATCATTGCAACAAATGAAGATGTGCTTGATAAAATAAAATCATTATTTTAAAGTAACTTTTATCAAAAGCTTTTGTATATTATTTAAAAATCGGCATCAATTTTTCCACTAGTGTTTTTGCTAGTACTGGTTCTCTGTAGACTATTACTTTTATTTGGGCTTTTTTTGAGAATATTTCTTCCATGAAGCCTTTTTGGATTAGTGTTGATATTTCATTTTCTTTTCGGTAGAAGTGGTCGAGCCTTTTTTCAGTTTCTGGATCAAAGAATATTTGGATTATATAATTGCCAACCACTGCAAAGTCGTTTTCAAAATCATATTTGACTCCAAGTTTTATGCCTTTGAATCCAGCATTGAGGTAATAATCTTTAAGCCACTGGTCTACCACGGTATTATTTGGGCAGGCTACGTAAGATTCGTGTGTTTTTCCCATTACTTTGAATTTCTCAAAGTTTTGGTCTCCAAATGAGAGGGACCACCATAAATGTTTTAACATTCCTATTCCATTATTTGGACCATTTTTTTCTATTAAGGTTCTGGATGCAAATAAATTTAGCATACTTTCAGCAAATGAATAGTATGTGCTGAATTCCAGAACTTTTGACTCTTTTAATAAGTCGCTTTCTTTGATTTTTGATCTTTGCTCAAAAAGGTTGGTGAATGTCCTTAATTGCCTAATCCAATCAGGGCTTATTTCATACTTGTTCTTAGTTTTTAATAAAGTTTTGACGTCACACAGTTGTTTTAATTCCTTAAACACTGCTTGGTAAGAGATGCTTTTTGATTTTATTATTCTGGAATAGATTTCTTTTGCTGTTAGGTTTGGCTCATCAAGCAAAATACAAATTATAGCGTCCCTTGAGGATGATGCGGTTAAATTCGGGTATAACAAGCTCATTGGTACATTATCCATTACACAGAGTGGTTTGATTAACCCTTTAATTTTATCGGTTGGGCATTTTTCTGGATTTTTAGCCCAGAACTATTTGTCCTATTTAGTAATTTTGAACTCGGCTAGTATTTTTTCTCGTATTTCTGTGGCTTGTTGTGTTGAGAGGGTGTGAATAATCTTTATTGTTGTTTTTTTAGCTACCACATTTTTTAGTATGTCATTTATTGCATCTTCATTAATTACTGCGTATTTTTTGAATATTTTATCAATTGTGTCTGAAAAGCTTTTTTCAAAAACAACTTCAAATAGACTATCTCCTGTGCATAATGTATCAAGAGTTATTTCAAGTTTTGATCCTACTTTCACCATTTTTCCCATTTTTTCAAGAGTTTTTGCAAATGCTCTGTCAAGTAGGGTATCACGAGTAGTAACATCATAATATTTAACTTCTTTTAGTAATTCGTGTAAATTATCATAATCTGTTTTCGACAGACCCAAGGTCGGCCAAGCATGTTTTGTAATGCACACGCCTGGCTTTTTTTCTGGATTTGGTGCATCATGTACTAGTTTTATTATTGCTGATGCAAACTTTCCAAAAGTATTATAGGGGTATACTCGGGTAATCGAATCTCCCTTTACTTCAGCTTTGCTGTCTTTGATATTTTTTACAAAATCATCTACTTTTTCAATCCACTCTTTGTTAATTGTAATTTCTTTTCCTATTTTTTCGAGTATTTCATCTGTTATCATTTCTTTGGTTGCTTTGTGGAGGGCTTGGTAGGTTATACTTTTGTTAGTGACTTTCTGGACTTGGCGGTGGAGTTCTTTTAGAGTGAGGGCTTTTTCGCTTAGGGATTGTATAATAGCGGCTTTTGTTGTGTTATTCCCAAATATAGGAGCCAGTGTACTTGGTTGCATACATATCCTATATGCTGTTTTTTATTTAAACCCCTTTTTTGAGGGTTTTTGGGATTTCTTTACTGCTTTTTTGTCTAATTCTCTGATTTTTTTCTAATTCTTTTGTTTTTCTTAGGATTTTAATTTGGTAGGGTATACCCTATTATTGTTATTATATTTTTTTTTAGATCTGCTATTATTAGTATTTCTGTCCATAGACTGTTGGTTACTTTTGTGTATATTATGTCTTCGTATCTTTCTTCGAAAAGCTCTTTGCATACTTCTTTTGTGTAGTTGTTTCTTTCTTTTTTGCTTGCTCCCCCCTGGCCAAAGATGAATGAGGTTTTTATTGTTTCACAAAGTTCTTTTGTGTTGAGCGGGTGGCTTTTCAAGGGGTGTTTGTCATTGTTTAACAATATTTCCGAGAATTCTTTTTTTACTAAAGGGTTTTCCAAGAGTTGTTCTGGGTAATTTTGGTTTAAGTAGCCTGCTTTTTCAAAACCGGGGAGTTTTGGATTCGGGCAGTATTGTTCTATTTTTGCGGGGCCTGCATTAGGGGTTGTTTGGAGCTTTTGAAGGAAATCTTTGGTTCTTTCCCCAAGCGCTGTGCATTTTTCCAGATTAAGCTCGTTGTTGTTTTCTTCATCCACAAATATCACTTGGGTAATTTTTGTGTTATTTTTTCTAATTCTTTTTGCCCATCTATGAGCTTTATAATATCAAGAAAGAAGACGCCGTTTATTTTAATGTATTTCCATTTTTTTAGCTCAAAGAGTTTATTTGGGTTAAGTCCTATATAGGTGTTAATAAAGCTAAGGTCGACTTTTGCATATCCTTTGGATTCATTTATTTCGCTGACTTTTCCATTTAACAAATATTGGCAAAAGCCGATATTTTGTATGGAAATAGTTTGGGAGCCTTCTTGGATGTCAGTCCAGTCCAGCCGCATTTTTGATTTTATTTTGGCTTTTTTTGTTTTTAGCATTTTATTTTCAGGAGATGTGCTAAAACCATTGTGTGTTGATTTGCAATAAATTTGTACGTTATTTTTTTCGATAAGGAATATTGTCCTTCCGTTAATTAATGAAATTTCAAGCACTTTTAATGTGTATTGCTTGTCCCATGGATTTTTTCCAAATATTTTCTCAAACTCTTTCTTATTTTCAAATTGCAAATCATAAAGCCACACAGTTGCATTTTGTATTAATACATACTCTCCTTTTTTCCATTTTTGCAGGGTATCAGTTCCAGGGGAAAATAAGATATTAAATCCAGAGCCACAGTCAATTATCCAATATTTGTTCTTTTCATCAACACGCATTATTTGTCCATTGAAATTGTGTTGTTTAAGCGATTTTTCTTCAGCACCTTTTTTTATTTTATCTTTTGAGTGTATCTCAATTTTTGCGTTTGCTTTGATTGATAAGTTTTGGTGGTTTTCTTTGCTGTCATAGTACCATGCATAATTTGTTTCGCAGTAAAGGCTGGTGTCATTTTTATTTATTAAAACTACTGCGTCTAAACCAGTTTTGTTTATTTCTTTTATTGTAAAGTTTGTTCGCAAAGTTTTGTTTTTACGCAATTTTATCACCTGGAATAATTGTATTTATTCGTCCATTGTTTCCTACCCTAATTTCTAGGTAGCGTGACTCACTATTTTTTGAAGGAAAAGCTTTTACTATATTTCCTACATTGTTTCTTTCTCCGTCTTCAATAGTTTTCCCAATTGCATTGATTATATCCTCGTTCTTTTTAAATGACTTTGGGAATGCTTGCATTATTTGTTGAGCCCTTGTAGTTGTTTCATTTATTCTTATTTCAACAAAGGTGTGGTTATAAAAAGTCTCATCTGCCCATGAAAAGTTTTTACCTTTCCATATGTTTTTTACTTCCCCCACTCCATCCCCTACTTTCCCATACACGTCATCCACCCATTGGAGGGGGTATTTTTTTGCTAGTGTATTTACTGCTTCTGATATTTTTCCTCCTGTTTGGGTTGCTTTTGCGAGGCGGGGGTAGTTTTGGAATATTGTTTCTGCTGTTTCAACGGTTTTGGTTGCTGTTGCGCCTGTTTTTACTGATTTGATTGCGCTTGAAGCACCTTTTCCTCCCGCAACCATTGCTGATATGTACCAGCTAATGTATCCGTTGGCGTATGCGTGGGCGAAGCCTGCGTGGTCGTCATAATCGGTGATGAATTGGTTGTTTGCTGAAAGTAAAGCTCCTTCTTGGTATTTTTGTTTGTAAATGCTGTCCCAAACAATTATTGCTGTTTGTGCGTTAATGTTATTTGTAATGTCAGAGAGGCTGTCTCTGAAATTCTTAAGGTCTGTTGAGAGGATGCTTATGTTGTTACTTATTGACGCGAGGTACCAAAATGCATCAATAAAGAAAGTAAAGAAATCTTTTACCGAACTGTAAACTCCCGAGGCTGCTCCAATACAGTATCCCATATAAATTGCCAAGGGTTTGTACGCGGAGAGGCTTGCTTTGCATTGGTTTTGTGCGGAGAAGTGAAGTGCAGTATTATTGGTTTCTTCTTTGCTTTTTTTGCATGCTTCAAAGTTTGCTTTTTGCATAATCCCTGGTTCAAGTATGTTTGTGATTAACTCAAGAACCGTCATTTTTTCAGCAATATTTATCGTGTCACTGTATTTTCTTAACTCAGTGAAGGGTGTGCTGTTTGGGTCATTTGGGTTTGACCTTGCGAGTTGTTCGTCTTCGTCAGAATAGCCATCATTGTCGGAGTCCGTGTCTTTTAGTATTGAACCTTTGCATGTCCCGTTTTCGCACCCATTGTTACAATTTATTGTATCAGTCCATTCTTTTGTTTCATATAGTTGGAATCCTAGTTGGTTTTGTGTTTGGCATTTCCACTCTCCTGCGCCTTCCCTTTCTTCGCAAACATTTGTTGGTGGAGAGTATCCATACCTAGCGCCTTCTGCTTCCATACAGTATAGACCGGTTTGGCACTCGTTGCCGTTGTGGCAGTTTCCTTCTCCAGCTTGGCATGGCTTTGAAGTGGTGCAGTAATCATTGTCGCCAGGGGTTTTTCCTGCAAGGCAGCTTGCATTATTGCATCCGTTTTGGCAGGAAGTTATGCTGTTCCATGTGCAGTTATTATTTTGGTAGCCTTTGCTATAAGGGTCGTAGCACCTCCATCCGGCAGAGCAGGTTGTTTGTATGCATGCTCCATTATTGCATCCACTTGGGCAGTTGGTTTCAGTGCTCCATGTGCAGTCGCTGTTTTGGTATGCTTTTGTTATTGTGTCTTTACATTTCCATCCTGTTGCGCAGGTTTGTGAGTTGCACGCCCCGTTTGTGCATCCGTTTTGGCAGGTTGTTGAGGTATTGTAAATGCAAGTGGAGTTTGAGCAGTACCCTGTGTAAAATAGGGTGTTTCCACCACAGTATGCCGCGCATCCATTGGGGCAGTTGTTTGCTATGCAAGAGCCGTTTGTGCAGCTGTTGTTCGGGCAGTTTTGGTTTGAGTAATTGCATACTCCTTGTGTGCAGGTTCCGTTGTAGTATCTATTGCCTGTCCAGCAGTAGTTTGTGCATGTTACGCCGGTACAAAGGTTTGGGGTTTCAATTTTGCATTTATTGTTTGGGCATGTGTAATAGTCCATTTCAAATTTTACAGAGTGTCCTTCCGGTCTGTAGTGTTTTGGGCTTTGTTCGCCAGAGCAAATTTGACCCTTTCCGAGGATGTTTCCTGTTGTGCAGTCAACAAAGCGGTATCTGGCTTCGCTTATTGTACTTGATGTAAAACTTATTTGATAGAATTGCCACTTTGAGTCGCATTGTCCTGAATCAGTGTATTTTAGTTCGCAAGTACTGGTGCTTTTGGCATCAGTGCGGGCGGTGTTATTCGCTTCAGGGTGGTTGTTTATATCAGTAGTTATTGTATATAATATTCCTTGCTCTATTTGCCCGCTTTGGTTTTGTTCTTCAATAAGGGTTTGCTGTACTGTTTCTCCAGAGTCCGTTTTTGCATTAGTGTCAAGGGTTTTTGCAGAAATTCTTTTGCTTGTTGTGTTTGTATTTATGGTTTGGTTTAAAATTTGGTTAATGTCGGGGTAACTCAAAAAATGTATTGCGTTGTTGTTTTGCGTAGTTGCACTTGTTTTTATTATCGTTGCAAGGCCTTCGGACTGATTTGCGGTTAGAGAGCTTAGTTCAAGAGTTAATGGAGTTGTTGTTTGTTCTTTTAGTGTGCCGTTTTGTATTATGAAGGTGCATATGTTACTGTATGCAATGCCAAAGTAAGCCTCTTTTCCATAAATTCTTGCATAAAATGTGTTGTTTTTGATGCTTGAATTGTAATAGCGCTTGAATAAGTCAATGTCATCGCGTAAATCCGCCGCTTGAACGATATTGTTTGAAGCGGTTTCAATTCTCGTTGTAGCAAAGGAATTATTGAAAGATAATTCGAGTGAATTATTTGTGTAATCGTTTGGGCTGAACAAGAATGTTGAACTCTGGGTTACGGGTGATGTCGGACAGGTAAGGGCTGGAACTATGGGCTGCTTTAAGGTGAATTCGCAAGTGTTGCTGTATATTTGTCTGTTTTGGTTGCTTGTTGCTCGAATTCTTGCGTAAAGCTTTTTTGTTGTTGATTTTTTTGAGTATTCAATTATTGACTTGAAATCATTGGCTATTTGTTTGGAGCTTTCGTAAGTGTCGAGCTCTTTGTATGTTAATCCGCTGAATTTATTGTCATATCCTATTTGGAGCCATCTTGCTTTTGTTTCTCCTTTGCCCCACTCAAATGAATAGTCATAATTAACTGGGGCAGTGGGGCATGAAAGGACTGGATTTGGGGTGCATGCTCCATTAGTGCATGCGTTGCACTCTTGGAGGAGGGATTCATTTTCACTGTTTGTGCAAAAGGCTTCTTCCTGTCCGGGATTAT
>JAPLVQ010000180.1:6132-6866 GCA_026397035.1 Candidatus Iainarchaeum sp. | reverse complement strand
CTTGTTGATTCGAGCAGGTGGAGGATTCCACATGAAGAAAAAGAAGTGTTGGATTTGTTTATTACTAACCCTATGTTTGGGTTGAAGAAGGACCCTAAGGCGGATGTGTTTAAGCGGGTGCTTGTGCAAGTGGTTAAGGCGGTTGAGGAAGGCGCGATTGAGCTTAAGGATAAAGAAAAAGAGAAGCGTCTTAGTGCATTGCAGGAAATAATTAATTTTGATTTTTTCGGAAAAGTTTTTTGGAAGATGAATGAGATTCAAAGAAAACAGGATACATTAAATAAAGCGCTTGAAGGAAATAAGGCCAAAAAGAATCTTATTGATGAAGAGAAAAAGCTTGGCGAGATTGAAGAGAGTGCTAATGAAACCAAGGAAACTATTTCCCAAATAGAAGAAAAAATCAGTGCGCAAAAAAGAGAGATAAATAACTACTTAAACGAAATAAAGCTTTTTGCCCAAAAGTGCTTGAAAAAAACCGTTTTGCTTGAAGAAGAAATGTACTAAAAACTTCCTTCAACCAAAATAGCCCTAACCTTGCCAAACTTAAAACTTTACCCGAACTTTTTTCTTGAGCTTAATAGATTGTTTTTTATTTTAAGGAAAACTATTTATTGCTGTATTCCTCTTCCAAAAAAAACAAAAAGCCCCGCTTCGCAAATAAGAAAAGGAAAAAAGGAAGTCTTTTGTTTCTTTGGCGGACCCAGCGCTTTTAGAAAAAAATTTTTCCCGCTAAA
>JAPLVQ010000180.1:0-6110 GCA_026397035.1 Candidatus Iainarchaeum sp. | reverse complement strand
CGGCGTCCTAACATCTTGTCTTTTCTAAAAAAAATAAGCAAAAAACTAGAGTTTTTGCTGATGTTGGGTCTGCAAATATGCGTGGAGCCCCTTTTGCTTTTGAAGCAAAGGTTGTTCTTGGGAAAAGCGCAAAAATTTTTGCTGTGGATGTTGTAAAGTTTAGCCACCCTTCTTTAAAATACCGGCCTTTTAATAAGTCTTTGAGCGTTAATCCTCTTCTTCATTCAATTACCAGAAAACCTTTGCCCTTTGAGTGTGATGCTATTAGTTTTTCCAATGTTTCCTGTCACATGGAAGAAAGGCAGCTTGTTAATGCAATAAAAAATATTTGGGAGAGTCTTCGCGACGGGGGTTATTTGATTTCAGGGTATGACGGAAAAATGGTTGTTCTAAAAAAAATCGCAAGCGTTCCTTTTGGCTGGATTAGGATTGCTAAGGAAACTTTATAATGCCCCAAAAAAACCATGTTTTTACCTTAAATAATGTCCTATTTTATAAGACTTTTTGACTAATTTATGCATAGGTTTTATGAGTAAGGATACTGAGATTAAGTTGTACAGATTCCTGCTTGAGAAGTATGCTGATTTGATTAATGAGAGGGAGAAGCATACTATTGGCGAGATTAAGGCGCTTGTGAATGGAACGGATTTGACTATCCTGTCTTTTGTCAGCGACTTTAAGGATTCCGCTTACTCGTTTAGTGATGATTATGAGAAGTCACTTAGACTGGTTTTTGATTTTGCGAAAAAAGAAATTGATTTTGTTGATGCTGAGCTTAATTTGAATTATTGGCTTGCGCCTAGAGAACTTCTTGAAGTTAAGGTTGCGGATGATGAGGATTTAGCAGTTTTTTTGTGCGCGAATATGACGGCGCTTGGGGATGAAAGGGCCGAAGTGATTATTGCAGAGCTTGATAACTTAAAAACACATGCTTTTGTTGCAACTGAATTAAATGGAAGTTTTTTGATTCTTGATCCCGCACAGGACCATAAATTTGAAGATTTTAAGGGAACAAAAACGCTTGTTTTGGGAAATTATTCTTTCAACAGCCAGAAAATCAGGCGTTTCTTGTACAGGTTTAACTCGCAGAAATATGAACAGTTCCTTGAATGAATAAAAATAAAATCAATTTACTACTTCTTTTGTTTCTTTAAGTTACTAAGTGTTTTTTCTTCAAGTTCGAGCGGCCAGAAATTATGTGCTTTGCAATCCTTGCAAGCATATCCCGAGGCAGAATCGCTTAGCACAACCCCGAGGTTTGAACTGTAACAAAAAGGACAAACTTTAACAAAGTTCTCTTCATTCATACCATCAATTCCTAATCACAAGTATATGCTTTGGACTTTTAAAATCAACTCTGCTGCTTGTAATTTAATGATAAAATACATTAAAATCTGCTCTGGTTTAAAGCCCGCGCGGTTATTTAAAAACTTTCTCTTTCAACAATAGAATAGTGATTTTATGGTCGTGAAGAATAATTCAAACAAGTGCGCTTATTGCGGGGCTTGTGTTGGGGTCTGCCCTACTCAGGCTTTAGTACTTAAGGATGTAAGGATTTTTGTTGATGAGAGTAAGTGTATTTCTTGCGGGGCTTGCGTTAAAATTTGTCCTGTTGGAGCAATGGAACTTAGTAAGGAAGTTAAAACAGCGAGTAAATCAAAAAAATAATGTTTTTATAATTTAAAAAAATGTTTACTTTTTTGTTAAGTATTAGTTTTAGTTTGAGCAAGTTTTAGTTTGAGCAAGGATTATTTTTAGGAAGTATTGGTTTTAGTATAAGTTTGTTTAGAGTTTATTTTGCGGGGAGTGTTGTGATGGAAGACATTAAAAGTAAGGTTTGGGATGTTGTTGTCGTTGGAGCCGGACCCGTAGGGCTTTACGCTGGAATTGAAATTGCGAAAGCAAAATCAAGTGTGTTGATTCTTGATAGAAAGCAGGAAATCGGCTGCCCTAAGAGGTGTGCTGAAGGTTTGAGTCTTAGATGGTTTAATATTCTCGGATTAAAACCAAATCCAGAGTGGTCAATTCAGCCTATTCATGGTGCTGCTCTTTATGGCCCCAGCGGGAAGCAAATTAAAATGAAGAATAAAGAACCACAAGGGTATATTCTTGAAAGGAAAATGTTTGAAAAGCACCTTGCAATTGAAGCTGTGAAACTTGGCGCAAAAATCACTATGAAGCACCTGGTTGTTTCTGCTAAGCGCGAGAACGGAATTGTTGAAATGAATGTTGAAGCTGATGGAAAAATACAAACAATTAAAGCTAAATTAGTTATTGCTTGTGATGGTATTGATTCGCTTGTTGCAAGAATGCTTGGGCTTAACACAAAGAATAATCTTAACGATACTGATTCGGGTTACCAGTATGAAATGACCGGGATTAGCGGATATGATGAGAATTTATTGCACTTGTACTTCGGCGTTGATATTGCCCCAAGAGGATATATTTGGATTTTCCCAAAAAGAGAGGGTACTGCAAATGTGGGGATTGGAATTGGAGCTTATGAAGAAAAAACTGCAAAGTTTTATTTGGACAAATGGATTGCTTCCCAGCCTGGAGTTAAGGACGGTTCAATAATTGAAGTTAATGCTGGGGGAATTCCTGTAGGCGGTTTTTTAGAAAAAATGGAAACTGATAATTTGCTCGTTGCGGGAGACGCGGGGCACATGGTTGATCCTATCCACGGCGGCGGAATTGGTATCGCAATGGAAGGAGGAAGACTTGCTGGTGCTGTTGCTGTTAAAGCACTCAAGGCTAAAGACTTTTCAGACAAGATGCTTTCAACTTACACCAAAGAATGGTACGCACTTAGGGGAAATGAGTTAAAGAGAAGATTAAAATCAAGGCACCTCCTTGAGCAATTAACTAATGAAGATTTTGATTACCTCGCTGGAAGCATTTCAATGGATGAAGCACTAAAAATCGGCAACGGAACTTTAACTAAAACTGATAAATTCGCTTTGTTCACAAAAAAGCTTGTGACTAGACCAAAGCTCTTGAAAATAATGGTGAAGTACTTTCAGTGAAAGAAAGTAAATGAAATACTTTTTGAAATTGCTCAAGTATGACTTGACCTTTTTTCACTAACACTCTCTTTTCGGTAAAAGGTTCCCCGCGCTTTAAGTAACAATACAAAAGAACTCCATCTTAAAGCCAGCACTCCAAAACTAGAACAAAGCAAAATTTTTGAAGAAGTTTATGGTATGTACTTCAAACTCGGAGATGTTCCACTGTTGCTTGTTTTTGTGCAGTAACCTACGCATCCGTTGCTCTGGCATTTCCATTCAACTGTTTCTCCAGAACCGCAAGTTAAAGGAGAAAGTATGTTCGCATCTACATTAGCTGAACAATCTGCAGCAGTACAGCAACCGCTTTTACCACAAGTCAAGGGGTTCTTGTTCGGCGGTGCGCAACAACGTTGAGTGTTAGTACCCCAAAGTACAGGTGGCTCATCTCCGCAACAACTCAAAGTAGAAGTCAAAGGCGAATAAATAAAGCCATAACCAGAACCAACTAACCCAGTAGAATCAGCCTTTTTTCCAACACAACATTTTTGAGTACTCTGGTTATATGGAACCGCATCATATGACCCGCAACATTGCCCACCCGCAAAATAACCAATATTCCCTACCCCATCGGACCCTTCACAACAAGTATTTTTAGCCTTATCATAAGGCTCTGCTGGATACTCAGTCCCACAACAAGACAAACCCGCAGGACTAGCAACCTCTCCCTTGCCATCATTTCTAACACAACAAGTTTGTGTATTAGGATTGTATATTGCCTATTTACCTGAACTTCCACAACATTTATAAGATTTAGGACCAACAGACCCCCGACCGCTACTACTAACTATGCAACATGTTTGTGTACTAGGATTATACTTAAGATTACCAACACTACCGCATGCTATACGCCCGCCCGTACCAGGTCCGGGAGCTCCAGCTACAGGCATTGATTGAGCATTTCCAGATACCCCTGAAGTTGTTCCTAAAACACAGTCTATAGAACAAGTCGAAGCATCTTCGCTTTCATTACAAGTACCGTCCCCGCAAATCGGAGCTTGAGTACAACCACTAAAAAGCATTAATAAAACAAAAGCCGAAACTGAACCAAAAACAAATATCCCTGCTCGTATAATAAAGCAAGTAACTCCTCTATATTTAAACCTTGCCCCAAAACAGATTTTATCTACAAAACTTGAACTTTATAAAAAAAGCCTTTTTTATCCAAACTAGCTTTTCCTCTTCTCCCCAAATTCAATAAATCCAACAAATACAAGGAGCACAATTCCTACAACTGAAAGAATATTCCCTAAAGTGTCGCTCCAAGTGTCTTCGTATTTGAATTCAACTATTCCTTTTGCATTAACAAGCATCAAATAACCAGAGGTTTTGTATATTGGAATTTCTTTTCCTTCGCTGTACGCTTTCCAGTTTGGGAATTCAGAGACTTTTACAAGCACTGGGACGGGGGTATTAGAATCAATTTTAATTTTCATGTACTCTCCTGTACGGCTTTTCTCAAGTAATTCGGCGTTTTCTTCGCCATTTCCATTATACGGCGGGACCTGTTCGTCAGCGAATATATTATGAAAAAGGTTTTCACTAAATAACCAGTTTGTTGTTTCTTCATTCCAATCTTTTTCTATAACCCTGCGCGGAGTGTAATGGAGTACTTCAACAAGATTATTGTCTGATACGTGAAAAAGGAAGTGTTCATACTTAAAGACTTGTTTTTTATTAAAATCCACTGAATACGTTTCGAATATTTTTTTTATTTGCACCCAGTTGTCATCAACTGCTTTCGGGGTTATTACATAATTAATATTAAACATTCTGAATTGTTCGCTTAGAATTTTTACTTTCTTTTCCTGCCCAAAAGAATTAATTGTATTGAAATCTTTGTTCCAAATTAAGCTACTCGTGTCAGCAGTGTTTATTTCAAGTTCCAAGTCATACGCGGTTTGGAGATTCTTTGAGGATTCCTGATACACCCCCCGCACCCCTTCCACAGTATCAAGGAAAGGAATTAACTGTTGGTATTGTTTTTGAGTTGACTGGTCTTGGGGGAATGGAAGGATAAGTATTCTCCCTTCTATTCCTTCAGGAAGAGAGGCAACCACTTTTCTTGTTTCCCCGTAGGAGTAAAATGTTTGGCAGGTGAACATCACAAAAATTACTAAACAAATAGCCGCCCCAAGAAATAGCTTTCTTTCTTTTTTGAAAAGGGAGAAGAATAAAACCGGCCCGACTAAAAAAATGAATATTTTGAACCTATAATAATGCATTACTTCGCGTAAAATATAATCAAAGAAAGCAAGAGCGCTTGTGAGGGCAAGAACAAAATACGCTGCTGCTTTGTATTCCGTTTTATCTTTTTTTATTAAATAATATATTGAGAACCCGAGCGCGATTAATAAAATTGGGATGTAGCTTTCACCAAAATTTATGTAAAATGAGCTGACATATGCTGTTTTTGCCACGGCAGGGATAAGCCAAAAAGATGATAAGAGTGCGCTAATAAAAACTGTTTTTATGAGAACAAGCAAAGATTTTTTGCTTTGGTAAGTAACAAGCAGTGCTAAAAGAACTATGATTGCTGCTATTGAACTCATTAAGTGGGATAAAATTAGCAGTGTTAAAAATAATGAACTAAAAAAGACTTTTCCCGCAATGAAGCTTTTTTTCGCAAAAGCGAAGAAAAAGAAGAACAGCATCAGCCCGAGCGCGTTTGTCACCAGGCCAGTATTTATTGTGGAGATAAATGTGCCTCCTAGTGTTGAATCGTCTATAAATAATATGGCGTACATTATGAGCATTATTGCTGCGCCATAGTTTTTTGAGAATTTAAACGCACGGGCAAAATAATAAAACGAAACTGGTGTAAGAAGAAGTACTATTGAAAAGATTGTTTTGAACGCATATTCTAGCGGGATTAGAAAAGAAAAAAGGGCAGTGGCGTAGGAAAAGAGAGGCTGGTAGAACTGGTTTTGGGGGAAACCGAAGAAGAAGAATGGGTTCCAGCCAATCATTCTTGGGAACAGATATTCTTTTATGTACCATGAAGAAAAGTAGTGCCCGCTAAGATCAACTGAAAAAAGGCTATTG
>JAPLVQ010000061.1 GCA_026397035.1 Candidatus Iainarchaeum sp. | reverse complement strand
CCGATACACCTACTACGAAAGCATCGGCAAAGTAACAGCCGAAAAAATACAAAAATACATAGAAGAAGGACAAGACAAACACTATTCACAGATCCATAAGAAATAACTAAGTGCTGGCGCTCTCGAGCGCCAGGAATCTACTTTGCCTTCTTAGTCAGGTTTTTAAACATTCTTTTTGAATAGTATATTGTTAAAGGAAAGAAAAGCAGGCGTTTTTTGGGGCGCTTTTAGACGATTTCTTTTTAAAGAATAGTATTAAGGAGTAATGTAATTTTTTGGAATTGAAAGGATTAGTATGATTTTTTAGAGTTATTTACTTAAAGGAAGTTTTTGGGGGTTTGGTGTTTATGTATCCTGTTCAGAATTCAAAGGTTCCGGCTTATGATAAGGCGGCTACAATGTTTTCGCCTGATGGTAGATTGTATCAGGTAGAGTATGCTTCAAAGATTGTGGAGCAGGGAACTACCGGCGTTGGATTAATTTGTGCGGATGGAGTAATTCTGGCCGCTGATAAGAGTATTCAGAGTAGGTTAGTAATTCCTGAGTCTATTGAAAAGATTTTTAAGATTGATGAGAATATTGCGGTTGTTTCTGCGGGTCTTGTGGGTGATGCTAGAAGGTTAGTTGGTATTGCAAGAAGGCAGGCGCAGGATAATAGAGTAGTTTATTCTGAAAAGATTCAGGTTGAAACTATGGCTAAAGAGATTGCTGAGACTAAGCAGGCTTTTACACAGTATGGTGGTTTGAGACCTTTTGGAGTTGCTTTTATTATTGGCGGGCTTGACGAGAAGGGGCCGAAGATTTTTGAGACTGAGCCTAGCGGTGCGCTTGCTGAATACAAGGCGATTGCGATTGGAAGAAATAGAGAGAAAGCAATGGAATTATTTGAGAAAGAATATAAAGAAAATTTGTCAGTTCCTGAAGCGATTAATTTGGCGTATAGGGCGATTGAGAAGAGTATGCCTGAAAAGGAAAAGATTTCTGTTGCAAGAATAGAGTTTGCTGTTGTTGATAAGAATGGTTTTAGGCATTTGAGTGATAAGGAATTAAAAGCGGCTTTCAAGTGACCGCAGTTTTATATTAATCATCTTATTTGTCCGGGCGAGGGAAATAAAAAAAAGCTTTCGGACATTTAGTGAGTGTAGTGAGTATTCATGGTAAGAGTAGAAGATGCTGTTGTTGCTCGTCTTGAGCGTTTCGGGCACAAGTTTGAGATTTTGGTTGAGCCTAATTTGGCGCTTGAAGTAAAGCACGGCAAGGATGCGCCGCTTGATTCGCTTCTTGCAATTGAGAGGGTTTTTAAGGATTCAAAGATTGGGGACGAACAGAGTCCTGATACAATAAAAAAGAGTTTTGGCACAAACGATTTGACTGTTGTAGTAAAAAAGATTATTTGCGACGGGGATGTCCAGTTAACAACCGAGCAGAGAAGGCACATGCTTGAGAAACGCAGGCTTGAAGTGATTAATTTTATTTCGCGTAACACGATTAATCCGCAGACGAAGCTTCCTCATCCTCCGCAGAGGATAGAAAATGCGATGGAGCAGGAAAAGATTCATGTTGATGCGTTTAAGAGTGTTGATGAACAGGTTGGGGATATTGTTAAAGCGATTAGAAGGCTTATCCCGATTTCAATGGAGAAGGTTGATTTTGCTGTTAAGGTTCCTGCGCAGTACGCTGGGAGAGCTTCAACGATTATTCATAAATATGAAATAAAAAAAGAAGAGTGGCTTAATGATGGTTCTTTGGCAGCAGAGTTTGTGCTTCCTGCTGGAGCTAAAGGGGATTTATTAAATGAATTAAATTCCGCGACGCATGGGGAAATAATTGTTAGGATTATTGGGACGAGCCAGTAATTAATAAAAAAATATATATTAGTTTATAAAAAAATAAGTGTTAGTAAATAAAAAAGTATAAATTTGTTTTAATGAAGGTGAATGAATGAAGAGGATTGTAATACCTGGTGAGTTAGTTTCTGACCAGAGAAAGAGGCTCGGAGGGAACGTGTTTGTTTCTGACGGGAAGATATACTCGAAAGTTTTGGGTATTAGTGAGGATGGAGGTGAGAAGGCTGCGGTTGTTCCGCTTGAAGGAAAGTATTCTCCGCAGGCAGAGGATGTAGTGATTGGGGTTGTGACTAGAGCGATTTTCGCTGGATACAACGTTAATCTGAATTCTTTTGTTGAGTCTTTTATTCCAAAGAGTACTATGCGTGAGGATTTAAGGGTTGGAGATTTAGTCTCTGCCAAGATTGCTTACGTTAGCGAGTTAAGAGAGGCTGAACTTGGTTTTCCAAGGAAAATGTTCGGGGGGGAAGTTATTGAAGTGACTCCTGTTCGTACGCCAAGGTTAATCGGAAAGAATGGTTCGATGCTTGAATTATTAAGGCAGGGAACTAAGTGTGATATAATTATTGGAAAGAATGGAAGGGTTTGGGCAAGGAATGGAAACACTGATTTACTAAAAAAAGTAGTGTTGTTCATTAACGAGAACTCTTACAAGAGTAATTTGACTAGTTCTGTTGAAGCTTTTTTTAAGGCTGAAGGAATAGAAGTTTTTGTTCCAAAAAAACAGGATGGGGTAATAAATCACGGGACTGCGGGAGAAAATGAGGTTTCGAGTGAGTCCGAGGTTTTAGAAAATAATAATGAAGGGGCATCTTCTGAAGAATCGGAGGAGCTTAATTAAGCTTGAAAGGTGGATATGATGACTGTAGAAAAAATACCGGATTATAAAAAAGACAAGAAGAGAGTAGATGGAAGAAAAATGGATGAGTTGAGACCGTTAAGCATTAAAGTAGGTGTTTTGCCTAATGCCCAAGGTTCAGCATATCTTGAATGGGGGCAGAACAAGGTTTATGCCGCTGTTTTTGGTCCAAGGGAGGCTTTGCCAAAGCATACACAGGATCCATATAAGGCTGTAGTAAAAGCAGTTTATAGGATGGCAACGTTTTCGGTTCCTGAAAGAAAACAGCCGAGACCTAATAGGCGTGACATGGAAATATCAAAGGTTTTAGGCGAAGCGCTTGAACAAGTTATTTTCACAGAACAGTTTCCTAATACTGAGATTTCAGTTATTATGGAGGTTGTTGATTCTAACGCTGGTTCGAGGGTTGCTTGCTTAACTGCTGCTGCTTGCGCGCTTGCTGATGCTGGAATTCCAATGAAGGATTTAGTTTGCGCTACTGGAGTTGGTAAAGCGTTTGGAGAACTCGTTGTTGATTTGAATAAGGACGAAGAGGATGCTCCGGATGCTGTTGATATTCCTTTTGGGAAAAAATAATATTTTGACTATGATCTCAAGTAGGGAGACCAACCTTCTTCAAAAGAGTAACCGCCAATCTCTCCAACTCATTATCAGTGAAAGAGAAGTTCTCTTTGACAGAAGTTTCTGAAAAGAATGTTGAGGATGAAGTTGGTCTTGATAAGCCAGTTTCAAAGTCCGAAGAGAAAAAGTCTGAAGAGAAGAAATCGGAAGAAAAGAAGAGTGATTCTAAAAAGGAATCTAAAGAAGGCAAAGCGAAGAAGGTGAGAAAATGAGAACTACTGTTTTAGAGTATGATGTATCAAAAATAGTCGAACTTGCTCGTCAGGGTAAAAGGCTTGATGGCAGGGGTCTTGAAGATGTTCGTAATTTCACGATAGAGACTGGAAAGTACGAGAATGCTGAAGGCTCTGCAAGAGTATTCTTAGGCGAGACTGAAGTTGTAGCTGGAATAAAAATGGGCGTGGATAAGCCGTATCCTGATTCTCCTGGTGAAGGAGCTATCTCGGTTGGTGCTGAACTACTTCCACTTGCTCACTCTGAATACGAAGCTGGTCCTCCTTCTTTTAGTGAGATTGAGATTGCTAGGGTAGTAGACAGGGGTATTAGAGAGAGTAAGGCGATTGATTTTGCTAAACTATGCATTAAAGAGGGTGAAGCTGT
>JAPLVQ010000187.1 GCA_026397035.1 Candidatus Iainarchaeum sp. | reverse complement strand
CGGGATAGGTTCAACTACAAAATTATCTCGTCTCACAGTTACTAACTCTGCCAATGTTACTAATATTGGTGGAACAACGACAGCGAATAATACAAAGACTATTACAGGCGTAGGAACATCATTCCTTTCATTAGGTATTGGAGATAGAATTTCGTTATCTTCTGACCCCACAACTTATTCTTACATTACAGCAATAGCTTCAGACACATCTCTTACTGTTGCTGATAATTTAGGAAATGGAACATCACAAACCATAAACAAAAAGCCAAGTATATTCAGGTTAGACAATTCTTCCAATGTTAGGAAGTTTTTAGTTAATGACCAGGGAAATGTTGAAATTTACGGAACGCATATTTCAGGAAAAGGGGTACTTTATGTTGAGGGAGATGCTCAAGGATATATTCAGGTCAATGCCCCAACAACAGGATACTCTGGTTTTGATATACAAGCGGGTGGGGCAAGCAAATGGGAACTGGTAGCTGTCCCGACAACGAGTGATTTCAAAATAATTGATGATACCGCATCTTCAGCGGCAAGAATGACTATTGTCAGCGGAACAGGAGCAACAGGAGGAAATATTGGTTTAGGGACAACGAGTCCGCCCGCAAAATTAAGTCTTTATGCGGTACAGCCATCTTTTATGACTGAAACTTCAGGTGCTACTATTCCAAGTTATGCAAGTGTTGGCTTTAGTCCCGCTCTTACAACTAAAACCAATTTTGTATTCACGCAAGCCGCTTCAAATGACGGGGGGGTTCAGTTTTTAGGATTTAGTGGGACTGCTAATGCTACAGGAGCCATATATATGTATGGACACATGGGAGTAGCATCACCTTCATACCCTGCAATAACATTGGGTGGATATAAAACTAATGGTGCTGGTAACCGTACTGCATTAGCCGCAGCAGAACAAGTCTTACAAATTGCTAACGGTGCAACTAATCTTGTGACGGTTCAAGGCAATGGCAACGTCGGCATCGGGACGACAACACCGACTACAAAACTTGATGTTAATGGAAACATAAACGTCGATTCCAATTATATGGCTGGCGGAGTAAATGGTTATACCGGTGATTGTAATATTCTTGTAACACCAATAATTCATGTTAAAGGCGGAATCATAACGGGGTGTTCATAAATTCCATGTGATTTAAATTTTGTCAGTGGAGTATTAGTAGCAAGCACTTGCTGATAGGGATATATTTTTTCAATATATTATTTGGGCTGTTTATTTGTTTTGAGTTTTATTAAGTTTAAGTATTAATTAAGTTTAATTAAAAATTAAGTTTAATCAAAGTTGGCGCGCTTATTGCCGGTTAGTGGAGTTTGAGTTATTTAGCGGTGAGTTAATGTTTTTGTCACAAAGCAAGTCCGTATCAATTCAAAAAGTAGTTCCTATTCTTTTGGTGGTCATGCTAATAGTGCTTTTTTTTGGAAATGTCTTTGCTTACTCCGCTTTTGATGATAATTATCTTGTCGAGGCGGACGGGTTTTATGATTCGGCCGTAATTGCGGCCGACGGGAATATTAGCGCGAGAATAATTATTGCCTCCCAGCCGATAGGAGTGTATTCAGACAATAATAACAAAGTAATACTGGGGGTATATTTTGATGATAACGCGCCGAACGTTTCAATAAATTATCCTTCTGATGGAAGAGTATTCTCATCAAACAACATTCCAATGACTTATACAACAGTAAATCCGGACTTAGTAATAAAGTATTATGTAAAACTAGACGATTTGGCATGGATTGACAACGGGCTGAACAAAGGATATTTGTTTTCAAATTTGTCAATAGGACGGCATGTTTTTTATGTTAAAGCGGTTGATGCCTTTGGTTTAATTGGTGAATCTTCAGTAATTATTTTTATCAGGACGCAATCAACTGGAACTGATGAGACAGATGCTGAGAGAGACAGAGGCGGAAGCGAACCTAATGTGATTGACATAACAAACGAATACACGCAAGAATTTGACTTAACTGAAAAAAACATTGCTTCGACAGCATTAAACGAGCTCGGAAGCGGGTTTTTTGGGGACTCGCGGATTGCAGGCACGGATGAAGTCAAATTAATCAGGACAATAAAAATGAGGATAGTAAGGATGGAAGATACTATTGTTTCAACCGACGTTAATTTTCAAATCAATATTACAAATGCTTCTGGAAAAGACTTAGAGAATGTATCAATTGTAGAAAGTATTTCTAAAAAACTCGCTTCTGACTCAAACAAGGTTAGTTTTATGGAAACGCCTAAAATAATTAAGCAGGATCCTGTGGTTGAATGGACTATCCCCTTGCTTTCTTTAGGAAGTGAGACAAGCAGACAGTATTCGATTAATGGTATTAGCGATGAGAATATTCTTAGTGACTTAAATTCCTTTTTCGCCGGACTTCCTACCCCTACCCCATTATTGCCCCTTGCCGAGCAGGACTTGCTGTGCAAAACAATGACCTGTAATGATGACAATCCCTGTACGGAAGACTATTGCGTTAAAGGGAATTGTTTTTATTCGAGCAAAAATGGGGCTAGCTGCGGGGATTTTGGCGTCTGTCAAAAAACAGTATGCAAAGAAAACAGCCAAAAAGGTATTTTTGCCGATTTTAATAATCAATACAAGCAGTTATTTCTTATAACAATTATTGGGATAGTTGCAATTATCGTAATCCTCCTTGGAATATTTGTANNGGTTCAGGTATCGAAAGGAGAAAACCCATTTCAAACACAGGCATCCTCGCAAATGAATAACCCTGTCAGGGCGACTCACGCGGTATTAAGTCCATTGTTTTAACAAAAATCTGATTTTAATTAAGTATACATTGGCGTCGCATCAGGCTTTATTTCCTTGGTTTCTTCGACATTCTTTAAGTGCTGAACAATCGCTTCCTCAAGATTCTTTGCCTCTGCAAGCAAAGGTTTTATATCAATAGTAATGTTTGTTAGAGCGCAAATAACCTTTACTACTTCCGCAGCAGCATTATAATCCGCGTTATTTTTTGCGTTCCCAAGAAGGCAAAAAGCCTCAATATCATTATCTTTTAATCCAAGCATCAAAAGCGCGGTAACCCCAGAAGTTATTCCATTATCAATCATTTGAATCTTATTTTTGTGAATCACTTTTTTTGATTCTTCATTACTCGCAAAAGCATAGATTGGCTTTCCATCAGGAATCCTCACGCCGGAAGTAGAGATTACCCTTTTAATACCTTTTTTCTTAATCCAAGCGACAAGCTCTTCGGCCATAAAAGGAGCAACCGCATTATCCATTATCTGTTCTGCAATAACAATAACTATTTTGTAAGTTTTACTTGCGTAAATCCTCACAGGGTGCATTGGTGTTCCCTGCTGAATTCTAATCATTGGCATAAAAACTCTTGAATCAATAAAACCAACCTGCTCAAATTTTAATTTCTCAACAAGATACCTTGCTCCAATAGTGCCTGCGAGACCCAGATCAGGAAAACCTTCAATAAAAGTAAAACCCTTCATAGGGATATTTTTGGTCTCAATAATCCTAACTAAATCCTTACTGGCTCCACTCGCTTCCTTCACAACCAATCAAACCACCACAAAAGTTCAAGTCACTTAATTTAAATTATTTAATTCATTAATCTGAAAGTCTATTTTATTTACTTCCTGACATTAAGAAAGACTTGTTATTATTAAACTTAACCTTTACTTTTCAAGTGTGTAAGTCCAAGACTTGTGTCACATTTGTTTTTTTTAGTTTCTTTGTTTGTTTTAGAGTGTTCGTTTTTTTAATTTTGGTGATTTTTTGGGGAGATAATAAAGTGAGGATAATTCTTAGAAAGGTTTATATAGCTGGATGGTATTTATTTTATTATGCGAACAGGATTTTTTGTTTTTAGTTTAATTACAGCTTCTTTTGTTTTATTAATGCTTTTTAGTGGTTGTACCGGCAGCGGAGAAATAAAATTCTGCGGGGATGGTACTTGTAATGGAGATGAAACTATTACAACTTGCCCGCGAGATTGTGGCTCTGTATTTTCTTGTGGGAATAGGGTTTGCGATATTGATGAAAATAGTGTGACTTGTCCGCGAGATTGTGGTAATGTTGCTTGTTCTTCGGATGCAGATTGTTCAACATTCACTACAACTACTCCTGAATGTGATGGGAATGGACTTAATTTAGTAAGCTATACTACTGCACAGTTTTGCTTAAATCCAGGTTTGGTCGGATCTAAGTGTATTAATAATACTCCAGTAACGAACCTTGTGGAAGAATGCGCCTATGGTTGTGCTGAAAATGCGTGTTTACCTGCCCAGAAAATAACTCTTTTGGGCAAGGCTGATTTAGGAAATTTGCCAACTATATTCAAAAACAGAGTTGCATGGATTGATTCAATCGGGATAATGGTGTATGACATAAACAAGAAAAGTTATACTCATTATAATGGGACACCAGCACATGCAGGGTTTTCTTTATATGAGAATTCTTTAATTTTTACTGATGCAGGGGCAGGTATGGGATTATACCAAATTAATTTAGATACTAATGCAAAGAAAGGATTACTAGGTTATCATTTTTCTAGTATTGCGCCTCGTCAAGATGGGAATTATGTTGTTTATACGGGGTATGATAATTCAGTAGCAGGGTATGTAGCTAGTAATTATTTGTATAATTTGGGTACAAATGTTGATAAAGCGCTTCCAGCAGGGGTGTCTGGATTAGTTTCTAATGGGTATATTGTTTGGTTACAGCGAGATGGAGTTTATGCTTATAATATAAAATGGGAAAATATTGCAAAGCATCCGTTAACTTTGCCATCTAAAAGAGAGATTAGTGATATTTCAGGTAATAAAGTGGTTTGGACTGATGTAAATAATGGAAAAAGTGCTATTTTCGAATATGATCTTGATACAAATATGCGGAAAATATTAAAAACACCAGTTAGCGACCAATTCAATCCAGTAATTTCAGGTGACCAAGTTGCGTGGCTTGAGGGCGGTGCGGGTATTTACTCCTATGATTTGATAAAAGGTATTGGGACGCGAGTTACTCCATTGTCAACAAATGTTTATAGCTTAGACAATTATGGAAAAAACATTGTATATCAGACAATGGATGGAAATATTTTCTTAGCCCAGATAGATTAATTTGTGGGCTAATTGTTTGAATAATTAAGCGTGTTTTTGGTTTGGTCTTGTTTGAGTAGTTGGTTTTTTTGGATAATTAGCTTTTTTGAATAATTAGTTTTTTTGAATAATTTTATACTTGTTTCTTGATTTTTTCTAAAAAAGCATTCTTGTTGCGGTGAAGAATACTATTCCAGCAACAGGGATTAGTATTAGCCCAAATATTATGGAATTCTTTTTATTTCCTTCCTGTAAAGCAAGAAAAAAAGCGGCGAGCGTTGCGTATTCAAAAACATAAATAGTTGTTGCCAGTACCGCAGTTTCAAACAAATTTTTCCTTTCACTTGCGCTCAAGCCAAGGGATAATTCTCCGATTGATTCAAAATTAAGTCCCAAAACAAGCCCGATGATTAGTCCAAGAATTGCCGGAACAATTAATCCGGCGGAAGCAAGGAGAGTATATTTTGAAACAAGCATAACTGCCTGCTTTTCGCTGATAATCGCCTTAGATTCAAGCAAGTCTTCCACGGTCTCTTTCATCATTTCCGACATTTTCGCCCCGCTTTTATACCCCTGAATAATAAGATCAATAACTCTAGAATAAGGCTTGCTCTTATTTAGCAGTTTAATTCTCTCAAGCGCGCCTTCAACACTTCCTCCATTATTAATTTCCTTAATCGCGAGCTTAAAATCGGAGCTTATATACAAAAAATCCTGTTCAGAAATCTTTTTGATAGTCCGTTCGGCAGAAGTCTCGTCACAAAAAAGACTTGCTTCAAGAAGCACTTCAGGCAGCAACTCTTCACGCTGTCTTTTTCGTTTCTCAAAAAGCAAATCGTGAAAAAAATAGTTTACAGTAAGCGGGATAAAAAATCCTGCTGTTCCAATTAATATGGAAAAATCAAGTCCTCTCTTAAATATCAATACTCCTATAATCATCAGAATTGTCATTAAAATGATTCCCTCAATAACACAAAAACCCAAAAAGCTGTTAATATTCTTAAATTTTGATTTATTCAAAAAAAGCTTTCCTTCAAAACTTCTAATCTTTTCTTCTCCAAAAAGAACTTTTATAACCTCACTAATTGCCTTATTTGCTTCCATAAAAACACTCCAGTTATTGTTTCAAGAACAAAGGCGTTTTTGCCTCGATTAAATATAAAATTGCAATATCAATTGTGGGAAAAATACAAACAGTAATTATGAAAGCCTCTTGGGCGGTAAATCTAATACTCATAAAATAAGACCCGATTAATAAAAAGCTTTGAAACATTGCGGGCACTATCGCTGAAACCGCAATGAAAACAAGCGAATAAACAATAATTTTTCCTGAAAATTCTTTACTTTCAATTCTCTGTTTCATTAGTAATTCCTGCGCGATTTTCTTTAACCCTGTAATATCTTTTCCTCCGTGAAGCTGAATATTACTCAAACTGCTTGATGCTCTTTTAATGTTTAAAGAACCCAGTCGCGAGTTCATTTTTTCAAGTGCTTCCTGAAAACTCATTCCATGCAAAATATCATTTGCTACAGCAAGAAATTCTTTTGAAGAAGAATCCTTCTCTACCGCCGAATCCTTAATGGCTTGCGCCATACTCTTTCCAAGCTTTATTTCAGTCGCAAGCCTTAACAAAAACAAGGGCAGTTCTGCCTCGACTTTTCTGGCATGAGCCTTCTTTTTTAAAATTGGTAGATAAAGAAGGATTGTGAAAACCATTATTCCGAATAAAAAAGCTATTCCAAGCGCGAGTAAAATATTTTTTGCAAAAACCCCTGCGCAGAGCCAGGTAAATAGAGCAAAAATTATGCTGATTTTTAAGGATTCGTTCTTATGTTTCTCAAAGTCTTTGTTCCTCAAAGAAGAGTTTTTGATTAAGTTGTTTTCAAGTAGTGAAATTTGATTAGGCTGTTTTTCTGGTTCTTCAATATTTAAAAATAATCTCTGTTTTAGCTGTGTTTTATTCATAAAAAACCTTCTTCCTAATATTTTTTGTTATCCTGTCTAAGCAGTCTCTGTCTTTGCTTAAACAGTCTCTTTCTCCGCTGCCTCAAAAAACTCGTAAAAATCAGCAGTACCCTGCATATTTTGAAGTATTTTCTCTCTGTTCAAAAGGATAGTTTCTATTTCTTTTTTTCCAAGGTTAAAAGTAGTCAAAATCTTTTCCATTGTTCTTTGCCCGTCATTTTCTTTTATTAATTCTTTTTTTGAGTGGTTAAACCCATAAAGCCTTCTTATTCCAACTATTTTACTGCCCCCGTTTTGTATGTTATTGCGGTTTTGTTTATTGGTCCAGCTTTGTTTATTCCTTTTATTGTGTTTACTGTTCAAATTTTTGTTTACCCTTTGTTTTCCTTTGCTTTCATAATCTCCGCCAGTTTCTTGTTTTTCCTTTACTATTTCTCCAATCTCAACAACTTTTCTAATCTCTCTTCTATTCCCGCTTTCAATTATCCCAATCCTCTTTTGAACTACAATTAAATCAATTGAAGCAAGTGCACTTTCTTCAATTCCAAACGAGCGCAGCCTTTCAAGCGCTTCTATTGCGCTCTCTGCATGAAATGTGGCGTAAGATCCTTTTGCTTGTCCAGCAAGCATAGTATTCACAAAAGCAATTGCCTCATTCTTGCTTCTAATCTCTCCGACAATTACTCTATCAGGGCGCATTCGAAAAGTATTATCAATAAGTGCTCCAAGCGTGATATCAAGTTGTTCGGCAGTATTGAGTTTGATTGAGTGAGTCTGGGGTAGCGAGAGTTCAGGAGTTTCTTCAACAATAATAATCCTCTCATTCTTTGGTAAAAAACAAAATAGTGCATTTAAAGTAGTGGTTTTTCCTGAACCAGTGTTCCCGCAAATAAGAATAGAACAAGATGTTTGCATTACAAGCCACAAATAAGCCATAGCTTCTTTATTTATAGTTTCTAATTTTACTAAATCAGCAGGGGTTAATGGATTATCCTTAAATTTTCTAATAGTCGCGTTAATTCCCGAAAAAGCCACTGGATTCATTGAAGCGTTGAGTCTGGAACCATCCTTTAGCACCGCATTAATCATGGGCGTGTGGTAAGAAAGCTGTCTTCCAAGCGTTGAAGCCATTTTGTTAATAATAGTTCTAATCTTATCTTCTGTTTCAAAGCAAATATTTGTTTTAAGCCAGCCAAAAGTTTCATGATAAACCATTACAGGCTTTTTTGGACCATTAATGACAATTTCCTCAAACTCGGGTTCAGCAAGTAAAGGGGTTAGAATGCTTTCACTAGTAGCTTCCCATTCAAGCAGAGTTAGTAATTTCTCTCTTTGTTCTTTGTTAACCAAAACCATGTTTTCAAGGCAATATTCCTTCAAAAAAAAGTAAACATCTCCTTTGGTATTAATGACTTTTTCTGAATGCTTCATTTCTTCAAGAACTTTTAGAAAGAGCTTTTGTTCTTTCTCAACAAGAATTGGCACTTTTGCAATCAAATATTTCTCATCCTTGCGTGAAACAATTTCTCCGCTCTGGCACTCGCTTAACTTTTTTGAATAATCTATTTCAAAAACAGAATACTCGCTTTTTTGTTTCATAAATTTAATTCATTTTCTTTGAATTAAAAAGTTATCTAAAAATTCGTTAATTGCCGACATAATTATTTTTTTTCTTGATTCTATTTTATTAAATAGTTAAATTATTTTATTAAACCACAAAAAGTTTATTTTTAAACAAGTGGTTTTATTGAGTAAGGGGTGCGATTATTGAACCCTATTTGGGAGTTTAGCGGGTTTAAGAGGGTACAAGATAGTATTAAATATTGCTAGGTGCTATTATTATCGGGTTATCACCCCGATTTCTATACATATATAAAAGGTAAAGGCAAGAAAAGGCAAGGGAGGAAAAGAAAGCCCCTTTTTAGTGCTTTCTTTTCTCCTTGAAAAATTTTTCTGTATTTTAGGTATGTAGTTGTTTTTTTGATTATGTTTTAGAGTCTCTTTGTATTTTAAAGTCTTTTAAGTTAGGTTTAGTTTGTCAGTTGTAGTCAATTAATTTAGATTAAGTTAGTTTTTGGATCTATAGCCATTAAGATATTTAATTGAACATCAATCCCTTGATGGCTAGATAGTAAAACGCTCCAACAAAGTTCAAAAACATAGGCGTTTTACTATAGTTTAGTTCGTCCATTCAGCTTTTTGGCCAAGTTTAACTCTTATGGCTTTTCCTTTAGGCATTTCTATAACATATTTGGCAGGTTTTTTTGGAGTATAATTAAGTGAGAAAGGCTCAAGAGTTGCAATATCCACTACCACTTTGTTCTTATTTAAAAAAAGTACATCAATTGGAAAAAAAACAAAAAGCATGTGTAATGATGTCCTTAACTGGCTTTCAAAAGGAAAATCAAAAACCAGCGCGTAATTGAATTTATTTTCATTCTCAAACATAAGACCCTTGGTTCGTTCCCAAGTATTAGAAGCAAATTTAACCTTGCGCATAACTTCCTTTCCGTTGACTTTAAGCATTCAAACCTCACTTCCTTTATTTTTATAACCTCTTAGTTATGTACTTCAATTTGTTTAATTTTGTCATATTATGTTTATTATCGTTAATTGACTTTTTAATTTTTTTTTAAAATTCAAGGTTATGTTAAATCATTGCTTAATTATGTGACTGTAAAAATTATTGTTCATTTCTGAGTATTATTTCAACATTTCAAGCGCAGGTACTTTTATTTGTGTTAATATTTGCTCTGTTCTTTTTGGAAGGCTAGGTGTACTTAGTCCTCTTTGTTTAATTTGATCAAGGATATTGTCAATCTCAGCCATCTTTTTTTTTAACGTTTCAAGAACCCGTTTTATTTCATCTTTTTTTGATTCTTCAAGCCCTTCTCTTGTTGTTTCTTTGCCTGATTGTTCCTGTGAACCTATCTGTGGATTTTGAGTATCTTTTGCTCCAAGCCCATTACGAATCTCTTCAAGCAAAGGGTTAGTCTCGTCAGCCATGTCTATATTAATGACTTCTTGTATAAAATCTTTTGCTTGGAGTGGCTTTGCGTATTAATTAGTTGTTTTTAAATTGTGGTAGTTGGTTTTTCTTCGGTTGTTGTGGATAATTCTGGTTAGGACTTGAGTGTAAACTGTGGTGTTGAGTCGTTTGGTGACAACACCAAACACGCGTTTGAAGCTG
>JAPLVQ010000067.1 GCA_026397035.1 Candidatus Iainarchaeum sp. | reverse complement strand
TTTGATACTCAAATGATAATCCCTTGTTTTTAACTTCTTCACTAAAATGAACAATAATTTCGTCTAACATCTTCACAAAGTCATATTCAATAAGCTTAGCCAAAAACTTGCCTTCTTCAATACGAGCAGTGTTAAGTAAATCGTTGACTAAGCCAATCATCCGTTCATTGCTTTGATAGGTCTTATCAAGCAATTCTTTTTGTTCACTTGTTATTTTTCCCACTTCACCAGCTGAAAGCATGCTCAATGTCCACTTAATAGCTGAAAGGGGAGTGCGTAATTGATGAGCAGCAATAGAAACGAATTCGGTTTTAAGCCGTTCGACAGCTTTCTCGCGGGTAATGTCATGCAAAATAACTAATCTTCCCAAACGAAGATTGTCTTCTCCCATGCAAACTATTGAAACCTCTAAGATTAAATTGTCGTTCACAGTAAATTCTTGTCGAAAAATCTCCTTATCTTTTTTTTGGGTTAACCCAATAATATCGCCTAACGGCTGGCCAGTAAATTGGTTCACCTTTTTGCCCACTACATCTTTTTCAGTTAAAGCGAAAAATTCGCTGGCCTTGGGATTAAACAAAACAATGGTTTCTGATTCAATTAATAAAAGACCATCGGCAAAGTTTCTAATAATCACTAGAGTTTTATCTCTTTCTGCTTCAACTTTTTTTCTTTCTTCTTCAACATCATCCAAAATATTCATCAAGGCGCCCTTGGTTTCTTCTAAATCACTAGCATTCGCTTCTATTCCCCTAAGTTCCGTTTCCCGCTGTTCCTGAAGCCGGGAAACTTCCAAATCGCGTCGGACTAACATCTTGGCAATCCTGTCTAATTCAACAAGGTCGCGCTCCTGTTTTTCTTTAATTCTATTCAATTCCAAATCGCGCCGAAGCAGAGTCTTGGTCACCTCTTCAAGCTCCTGACTGTTCATTGATGAAAGTTTCTGATTCTTCATTAGGATTAGATTACTCGCCAAGCAAAATCATAGTCATTGTTTCGTTATGAAATAATGAAGAGCACGCTGGACCGATATCTCCCCTTAGTGGCGCTTGTTCGCCATAAGTATAGAATCCAATCAGTGGAACATTACCCCCTAAAACGCTTTGAATAGCTTGAATCTCTTCGTCGGCCCTTTTGCCCAACAACATATACCGAGCAGCGCAATTAAATACAATAGCAGCTTTAGGAGTTGCCCCCTTTAATTGTTCTTTGGCTTTTTCAGTGGCTTCCCGAGCCGCTTCAATCGCTTTTTCATGATCACCCAGCATTAACCTAATTTGCGAGCCTTGAGGTACCTCGCCTGCGCAAACTAATTCCCCTTTTTCATTAGCTACAAAAGCAATTCTAATTAAAAGTTCATCCGACCCTTCAACGCTCATACCCAAAGGATAAACATAACAAATGCGCGATAAGGGCTTATAAAGCTGCTTGGCTTCTTCTGCTCCGAAATATTCTTCAAAAAATTTGATAGCTGGTTGGCCGTTTATTTCTTGTATAGTAGCTCCTTCTGATTTAGTTACGGTAACAGGTAGACCAATTGACTGCCAACCATGTTGCACCCCAATACCAAAAGAAACCTTACCCGACATAGCTACCCCCACCACTGCGTCGCTTAAAACTTCTCCCTGGTGATACTCATAGGTTTTGGTAAAAGTAGAAGCGTCAGAAGCCATACCGCCAATAATCGGAAGATTTTTTCTAGAGCCATCTAAAATTCCTCTAACCACTGCTGAACCATTTACTCCTACACCATCCATAAAAATCATTAAAACAGCAGTTGCCTCATTAACCAAACTTTTTGCCAGAGAATATCCCGCCTCACGAGAATCTTTCTGGGCATTGATTCCAATAGCCGATTTTAAGATAATATCATCACTAGATACAGCCATAACTGCCACTCCTTTATCAAAACCATGGTTATTAGAGATGCACCGTAACCCGCTACAACCAACTACCAAAGCGTCTTTAGCTAATGATTTAACGCCCTTAAGAACTTCTTCTTGACTATAATTAACAGTCGCGAAAACTACTATCAAATTAATAACCCCCTTAATTTGTGAAAGAGCGTTAGAACAAGCCTCCTCACCAGCGGCAAAAGAATCACTTTTTATACTTTCTCCAGACCAAGCTTTTAACATATTCATGTTGACTGTCTTTCGCAAAACAATAAATCACCTCAATTTATTAATTTTGTAATTATCAGCCAATATTAATTTTATTTTTTAAGTCTTCTATTTCTTGTTTTAATTCTACCATTTTTAGTTCTCGGCCAATAGCAATTTTTTGAAATCGTTCCAAATCAGCAACTTTCTCTTGCAAGTCCCTTTCTGTTTTTTTTATCAAAGAAATATCAACAAACGAAAAAAGATAGGAGAATGCTTCTCCTTGCTCATCTTCCTGGGCAATAGCTGAAAGAAGGGCTGGTATTTTTTGACCGTTATTGTCTTTCAAACTAGTTTCAATATTAAAAACCTTTTTCTGTTGGGTAAGTTGAGCAAATATTTTTTTGGAATCTTCTCCGTCAAAAATAACTTTTCTTAAACTTTCCCCCACCAATTCATTTTTAGCATATCCAAAAAGAACATCAAACATCCTGCCTGTTTCTAAAACTACGAAAATAGGGCTAGTAGTGCAAACTGGAATGGGCAAAATTTCCCAAAAGTTTTTAATCGCTTTTTCTAATACAATAATATCTTCCGTTAATTCACCTTCTTTTCTTTTTATATGATTGACCATAATATTTATTCAACTATGTCCATCTAACAATATATTCTTCGTAAGGAACATTGTCCTTAAACGAACACTTGGCTTCCTTGACACTGATAACCGAATTTTTGGGACGAGAAAATTGAAGGGTAGTTTCAGCGAATCCCTCAACATATTTGCACAATGATGGATGAAAAGAGCTATCCTTAAAATGCAAAACCATCTCTTTCTTATTTTCGTCCAAGCTCATCACTTCTACCTCGCCCACTGTATAATTTTTACGCCAAAATCCCGGAATCTGCTTAGATAGCTGTTTCATATTAGAAAAAAGCTTAAACATTAATTTTACAACAACCGAAACCTTAGGCGCGTTAGCGCCCATTTTCCTAATATCTTGTTCATTCCAGCCAAAAACTTCTTGGGCCGCCATGATAAACAAAGCTCCCCAAGCGATCGGATACCAAGCCATGGAGCTGATTTTAGAAAAATGAAAATCCACACCCCATTCTTTCATTTGCTTTTCAACTATCAATAAACCATCTTGGCTTTTTTCTCTTAAGATAAAATCACCGATGCTCTGGAAAGCTACCCCCCTAATTTCACCTTTTTTGCCAAGTATTTTACTAACTTCTTCCCTACTGACAACGCCCATATTTTTATATTTTATATTTTGCTGGTTCTGATGAGCCTCTTTTCTCTCTAAGTTCTTTTTTTAATTCTATCATCTTTAACTCTCTGCCAACCGTCAAGCGATGGAACTTCTCCAGTTCAACCAACCGCTTTTGAAGCTCTTTGGTTCTTTCTTCTACTTTATCTTCTA
>JAPLVQ010000070.1 GCA_026397035.1 Candidatus Iainarchaeum sp. | reverse complement strand
TGTAAACATCCCCTGATTTTATAGCCCCTTCAATAAATTCTTTCACAACCCCTATATGATCCTTATCCGTAGTTCTAATGAATCTGTCAGGAACTATATCAAGAGCCACCCAGGCTTCCTTAAATTTTGCAGCAATTTCATCAACAAATTCTTTAGGGGATTTTCCCGCAATAATTGCAGAATTAGCCACTTTTTTCCCATGTTCATCGGTTCCTGTGAGGAAAAATACATCCTCTCCAAGCAAACGATGCCACCTGGCAAGAACATCCGCAACAATCTTCTGATAAGCATGGCCAATATGCGGCTCGGCATTCACATAATCAATCGCAGTAGTAACATAAAAAGTCTTTTTTTTAGAAGGTTTTTTTGAAGAAAAAGTTTTTGAAACCGAAAGTGACTGTGGAGAAACACTTTTTGAAGAATCCTTAGTTTGAACACTACCTTTAGAAGCCTTTTTTGAGGAGTTTTTTGCAGCAATTGGCTTTGGTTTTTTCTTCACAACAGGCACAATAGTCACCACAAGTATTGAGTAAAGAGGGATATATAAAATTAACATGAAGCCGAAGTAAAATGGAAATCTAGGGCTATGCCCCTTATTGTATCATTTTAATTATTCTTTCAACGACTTCAGCATATTTTTGTTTTTTTAACTTACAAACTGTTTTTGTTATTTGATATTTGTTTGCAGTAAAAAGCATATTTGTTCGTATAAAGCTATCAATCATTAAACTGCCATAATCGGTTTCGCTTTTATTTAATTCAACAACAAATTGGTCTCGAACAGAATTTTTTGAGGTTATTTGACATAACAAAATATCCTCTGCCATTTCATCAGAAAGAATAAGACAGGGGCGCAACTTCGTGTTAGATAAATCAGTATAAGGAAAAGGAAAAACTACAATACTTCCTTTCACAAATCTTTCCATGCTTCATCCTCTTCCTTTGTATTCCAAAGCTTTGCCAACGATTTCTCACTGGCTAAATAAGTGTGAAACCCGCCTGTTGTTTCACTTTCTTTCTCAAAAAGCTTTTCCCTAATGGTTTCCCTAATAAACTCTTGAATATTTCCATAACCAAAATTTTTAGAATATCTTTTTGCTTCAATGTATACTTCATCAGGAAGCTTTAAATTAATTTGAATGCCCATTGATACTATTTGATATTGAAAGGTATTTAAATATATCTTGTGGAGAAATTAACATTAAAAGTTTTGCTGGAACAAAAAACCACAAATTCTTTGGCACACTAATTCAAAAGAAAAAAATAAAAAAAAGATTAAAGGTAAAAGCATTTCTTGGCAAGAGAAGCTCAACGCAACTAGAAAGTATTAAACAAAAATTTTTTGGAAGTAAATGTTGGGGTTTTGGAGCCCCAACATTTTATCCTTGAGAGATGTTAATACTAAACTAACTTATTTACCTAATAAAGTCTAGGTCAAGATCGCTGTCCCTATAAGCTCTTCCACCTTTGGAAGGAACCTGGTCTTTTCCAGAGAATTTTCCTGGAGAAGCCTTTATGTATGGACTGTGAACTCCTGTGAAGATGCAGATAACTTCCAACTTGTTTTCAAAAGTCGGATCAACTCTTGCACCCCAGATTACTACAGCTTTAGGATCAATTTTTTCTGTTAGCATTTCACCAACAGCATTAGCTTCACCCAAAGTCAAGTCTGGTCCACCAGTTATGTGGATTAAGCATCCTGTTGCTCCTGCAATGTCAATATCCAGTAAAGCGTTTTTGAGTGTGTCTTCAACAACTTCGTTAACCTTGTCAACACTCTTACTCTCTCCAACAGCGATAACTGACAATCCTTTGTTACCCATTATTGAGCGAACATCAGCATAATCAAGGTTAATTAATGACGGCTGAGTGATTGTTTCTGTAATACCTCTTACAGTTCGAGCAATTACTTCATCAGCAACTTTGAAAGCATCCTGAATTGGCAAGTTAGGAACTAACTCAACAAGTCTATTGTTATCAATAACAACAACAGTGTCAGAAACTTTTTGCAAAGCTTCAATACCTTCTTCAGCTTTAATCAATCTGGCTTTTTCTAGAGCGAAAGGATAAGTAACCATTGAGATAACAATTGCCCCTTGTTCTTTAGCAATACCAGCTATGATTGGCGCCGAACCTGTTCCTGTTCCTCCACCCATTCCAGCTGATAGGAATAACATATCAACGCCGGAAAGTACTTCTTCAAGAGCGTTTCTTGAAACTTCAGCAGCTTTAGCCCCAACTTTCATCGTTAACAATAGCTAAGTGCTGTTTATCAGTGTTAACAGCAACTAATTGTGCGCCTGAAATACCCATTGCTGCAAGTCTATTAACAGCGTTACATCCTGCTCCACCTGCACCAACAACCATTATTTTTGGTGTACCAAATTCTTCTAGCTTATCATCAGTTGCTGGAGTAGCAGCTTTATGAATAGCACCCTCAATTAAAGATTTCATTTAAATCACCCTGCCTTAAAGGCATAAACATTATTGCACATATAGCTCCATATGTCCTTTATAAACCTTTCGTTTTATGTATAGGATTCTAACGCTTTAAATTGAAAAAGAAGCCCAAATAACGCTTATTCTGCATTGTTCGTTGATTGTGGAACTAGTCTAAGTACTATAAATTGGCTTTAAACTCAAATATAGCCAACCTGACGTAAAAAAACAGGAAATGTCTGCCACAAAAGTGTTATAATAGCTTATTTTGTGTGAAATAGCATTTTATTAGCCATATTCTTGTCGAGAAGCAACTAAGATGCACAGAAGGCCAAATTTTGTTATGTATTAAATAAGTGTGGGCAAAAATATTAAAAATGCCTAAAACCAATACAAACACGAATTTGAGCCATATTAGATGCAATTATACATACTAAAAAGAGCTGATTTTTTGGTTTTTGGAGAAAAAGTTGAACGAAATTATTTTTTAAAAACCAATTACATAACCAATTAAATTAATAAACTGAAAACTAGCACGATTTAAGAAAAAGTTTAGTAACCTTGAGGAGGAGTAATTTTTGAACCCAAATACTCGAGTCCCAACTCTTTAATCTTCTTCAAAACAAGTTCTCCAAACTCTTCAAGCTCCTCTTGAGTTACTCCTTTCTCTTGAGCTACACCAAACACCTCAAGCTCGGTTTTGGAGAAATCATTCTTGTACTTTTGGTTAATATCCTTCCAAGGAATTCCTTTCAAAGCACTCGCTAAACGCTCATCAAAGGGCAAAATCTTCTTAAACATAAGCAAAGCAATTGATGGATACCCTAACGCACCCGCCCAATAAGACACATTATCATTAGACATAATCACTTTTTTTTCAAAATCAAGTATCACAGTATAAAATTTACCCCTGCTTGAAGAGAAAACCTTAGCCTCATTACTACTAAGCTCAATCCTTCCGTCAGCGATACAGCCTAGCGCCTCAAAAACCTTTACCCGACGAGGAATTAACCACTTCATAAAAAGCACCCTTACCTTCTTTTAATATTCTTGACCATTTTCTCACTACCAATTGGAGCATACCCTAGCATCTTAAAGTAACGCGCTCTTATTTGTTCAGGCGCCCTGTCTTTCATAGTCTCTTGAAGAGAAAAACGACCTCTATTGCGTTTATTTCTCAAAAGGATTGGAGACGGCGCAAGAGTGAACTTTCTTGGAGAAAACCCCCTTTGAACGGCTTCCTTAAATCCAATTTCTTCAGCCCTGCGAAATAGAGCTTTTCCTAACACCCCATCAAAACCCGAAAGCACCCCAATTAAATTAATATTAATGCTCTTAGAAAGCAAAGTCATATCAACAAATCCTACAGGAGTACCATCAGCCGTTTTTGCAACAACCACACAGCAATTTTTCTTGAAAATATAATCCTCCTCAAAGTGCAGCCTGTCAGGGGTCGGCATTCCATAAGCACAACTTTTCTCCAGACTAATAGGAAGCTCAATCGTCCTCATCCTCTCCAAATCCTCAATTGTGCCCAACCCAAAAGAGATATCACTTAATTTTGGCTTAAATTTGGTTTGAGTATTAGCACCAGCCATATCCAATATTCACCCGAGATATTATTTCAAAACTTAAACTTACTCCTCAAAACAGAAAAGAGCAAGGAACTAATATTCCTCACACTTCACAATGAAGTAATTACTCGCATGACTGCAGGCAGGGCATTCTTTTGGAGGTTCTTTCCCAATGTGTTTATAACCGCACTCCCTACACACCCAGATAGTAACCTTCTCTTTCTTCCACAAGGACCCAGCTTTTATCCCATCAAGAAACTTCTGATACCTCTCCGCATGGTGCCTCTCAGCTACCCCGATTGAGCGCAACTTCTTTGCTATTTCTGGCAACCCATTAGCATCAGCCTGTTTGGCAAAATCAGGATACATTGTTTCGGTTTCGTAAGTTTCCCCGGCAATAGCTGATTTTAAATTAAGTTGAGTATCCCCAAGAGACGCATCAGCATGGGCATCAAAATTCATTTCCGGAACTTTCTTCTTCTCCGCACCCATCTTTTCCTTCAAAGTAGAAATCATTACAGCAAGCTGTTTTGCGTGCTCGCGCTCCTGTTCAGCCGTTAAAGTAAAAATATCCCCCAGCTGAATAAAACCTTCCTTCACCGCCTGCTTAGCAAAAAAAGTATACCTATTTCTTGCCTGGGACTCGCCAATAAAAGCCCTGCCTAAATTCAAAAGAGTCTTTTCCATTCACAACACCTCAAAACACAATTTGCTAAACAAATAAAGCATAATTAATTGAAAAAGCTATGCTTATTGCACAAGCTTTCCAATTAATACTCTTCCAAACCCTGAACCGGTTCTATTTCCCCCACTAGCTCCAGTCCCGCTTGATCTTTGCCCTTGAGGAAAGCTTCTATCAGGGCGAAAGCCATTAAAATCCGTCTTGGGCCATTAAAGTCCCTGCGCTGGGCGTTAAAATCTACCACAAAATATATATTCAACAAAGACATTTTACTTCTTTAAAAAGAGTAAAGAAGTGAAAGTATGAAAACCCCCCAACCAAGCCAGGAACCATTCAGAATTAAGGGCGAACACGCAATAGTGACAAAACTCACGCGCAAGGAAGCAAACGATTTGATGAGAAAAAATGAAGCGCTAAAAAAAGTTTTTAAGGGAAAAGT